>JBMTCI010000074.1:0-5524 GCA_049430745.1 Luteolibacter sp.
CTTGAGGTCCTCAAGAGTGACCGTTTCCTCCATCAGGAATTTTTCACCGACCGCTTCATCGACATCGGCCACGGCGTTGAGCAGTTCATTGTATGCCTCGTCGGCGATTTTCTTTTGCTCGGCGGCGAGTTCCCTCACGGTGTAGGTCGAGCCAAACTTGTCGTCGTCGGAGAAATACACCGCCTTGCGGTTGACCACATCGATCTGACCCTTGAGGTTTTCCTCGCAACCGATCGGGATGAGAATGCGCACGGCATTCGCGCCGAGTTTCTCTTTCACTTCGGCAAAGACGCGATCGAAGTCAGCGCCGGTGCGGTCCATCTTGTTGACGAACACGATGCGCGGAACGTGGTACTTGGTCGCTTGGCGCCAAACGGTTTCAGTTTGCGGTTGGACACCGGCGACACCGCAAAACACGACGATCGCGCCATCGAGCACGCGCAGCGAGCGCTCCACCTCGGCGGTGAAGTCCACGTGACCGGGGGTGTCGATGATGTTGATGCGTTGCTTTTGCTCAGGGAAAAGTTTGGTGATCCCCTCCTCCGTGCGTTGCCACCATTCGGTGCTGACAGCGGCGGATGTGATCGTGATGCCGCGCTCGCGCTCTTGCTCCATCCAGTCGGTGGTGGCCGAGCCGTGATGCACCTCGCCGATCTTGTGGATCATGCCGGTGTAGAAAAGAATCCGCTCGGTGAGGGTCGTCTTGCCCGCGTCGATGTGCGCCGCAATCCCGATATTACGGGTGCGTTCAAGCACATGTTGGCGTTCTGGACTGTTCGGATTCACGAGGGAGTCGCGCGGCAGCGCGGAGGTTTATTAGAAGCGGAAGTGGGCGAAGGCGCGGTTGGCCTGAGCCATCTTGTGGACGTCGTCGCGCTTGCGAACGGCAGCGCCTTGGTTGTTGGCGGCGTCCTTGATTTCGTTGGCGAGGGCGACATGCATCGGCGTGCCTTTGCGGTTGCGGGCGTAGGAAACAATCCAGCGCATCGCGAGCGACTCCGAGCGATCGGCAGCGACTTCGAGAGGCACCTGATAGGTCGCACCACCGACGCGGCGGGACTTGACCTCAACGCGCGGCTTCGAGTTTTCGACGGCGCGGGTGATGACTTCGAGCGGATCGACCGTGTCGATGCCTTCGTTGGCGCGATCGATCGCGGCATATACAATGCGTTGTGCGAGGGAGCGCTTGCCATCGGTCATCACCTTGGAAATCAGGTGACCGACGAGGGCGCTGTCGTAACGGGGATCGCGGCGATCCGGCTTGGTGAAAACTCGCTTGCGGCGTGGCATGGCGTGGGTGGGCTGGTGGTTGAATGATTGAAATTACTTCTTCTTCGCGGGAGCGGCGGCGGCACCTGCCTTCGGACGTTTGGCACCGTACTTCGAGCGTGACTGACGACGCTTGTCGACGCCGAGGGTATCGAGAGATCCGCGGACGATGTGATAGCGCACACCCGGAAGGTCTTTTACCCGGCCGCCGCGAACGAGGACGATCGAGTGCTCTTGGAGGTTGTGGCCCTCACCGCCGATGTAGGCGATGACTTCAAATCCGTTGGTGAGGCGCACTTTCGCCACTTTACGGAGAGCCGAGTTCGGCTTCTTGGGCGTACGGGTCATCACCTGAAGGCAGACTCCGCGGCGCTGGGGACAATTCACGAGAGCGGGCGACTTCGACTTTTCGGCCGGAGTGATTCGTCCCTTGCGAACAAGCTGGTTGATGGTCGGCATGATTTCCTGCGTGGTTCTGGTTGTGCTTGGGACAAACCGGAGCGACGACGAGGAAACCTCGTTGAAGCTTTTTCTCCGGAGCTGACCCGATAAATTTTCCCTGTTTCGGGAGCTGCCTGTTTCGAAGAGGCAGGTCGCAATGCGGGGCGGCGAAAATAGGGTTCGAACCCAACCTGACAAGCCCTAATTTGCGATTTCGGGGAAATTTTTCAAAAAGCGCTCGAATTCCCGTGCGAATTGGCAAAATCGGAGACTTGAGAGTCGGTTTTTTCACGAAATGAGCCAGCCAAAGCGCCCGGAACATGCAGTAAGACAAATTGTAATTGATAATGATACTATATGGCTTCGTATTACGAAAAATTCCTATGATTTAAGTGTTTTGGCGAGCTGATGCGAAAACCAATCGAGCATTTGTAATCGTTTGTGATTCATCCAGCAGGCATCGACAAACTCGGGCAAATCACCCGTCCTCGGAGTTGACGCGGGGGCGTTCGCGGCTACACCTATCCGCCATGCAAGCCGACAACCAATCCGCTGCCGAAGCCGAGGCCCCCGTCGAAAACCCTGAAATCGCCAAGGAAAATGCTGCTCCCGAGGCCACTCCCGAGCTCGATCCATGGGAGCAACTCGAAGCCGAAGTCGCCAAATGGAAGGACCTCTCGCTGCGCACGGCTGCGGAAATGGACAACCTTCGCAAGCGCACCGCCCGCGAGCGTGAGGAGGCCGTGCGGTATTCGAATCAAAGCCTACTCGAGGAGCTACTGCCGGTGATCGACAACTTCGAAATGGGTATGCAGGCCGCCGCACAAGACACCTCGTCAATGATCTACATCGGCATGGACATGGTGCGTCGTCAGTTGAAGGAGTTTTTGACATCCCAAGGCGTTGAGGAAATCGCGGCCAGCGGGACTTTTGATCCCAACCTCCATGACGCAGTCGCGCAGGAGGAATCGGCGGATATCAAAGATGGCGACATCATACGCGTGACGCGCCGTGGCTTCAAGTTGCGCGATCGTTTGCTGCGCCCTGCCAGCGTCGTGGTATCCAAGGCACCTGCCGCTGCGGAAGGAGGCAACGACTGATCCCCATGGCTGAGAAACGCGACTATTACGAAGTACTGGGAGTTTCGCGCAGCGCGAGCGCCGACGAAATCAAGAAGGCCTACCGCAAGCTCGCGGTAAAATTTCATCCGGACAAAAACCCCGGCGACCACTCGGCGGAGGAAAAGTTCAAGGAGCTTGGCGAAGCCTACGAGGCATTGAGCGATGCCGACAAACGCGCGGCCTACGATCGCTATGGTCATGCCGCATTTGCCAATGGTGGCGGTCGTCCTGGTGGCGGTTTCCACGATCCGATGGACATGTTCTCGCAGGTCTTCGGCGGTGCCTTTGGTGGCGGCTTCGAAGAGTTCTTTGGCGGCGGTGGTGCGAGACGCAAAAGCTCCGGCAAGCAACGCGGCAGTGATCTGCGTTACGATTTGGAAATCTCACTCGAAGAGGCCGCGCGCGGTGTGGAGAAAGAGCTCGAGATCGAGCGCTACATGCCCTGCGATACTTGCGACAGCAAGGGCACCAAAGGTTCGGGCGGCGTGAAAACCTGCAGCACCTGCGGAGGTCGCGGCGTGGTTTCTCGCCAGTCAGGAATTTTCATTCAACAAACCACCTGCCCGGAATGCCGAGGTGCCGGTGAAACGATCAGCGATCCTTGCAAGAGCTGCAAAGGTGAAGGACGCGCGCAAAAAGAAAGCCGCATCAAGCTGCGCATCCCCGCCGGCGTTGATACTGGCACGCGCCTGCGATCAACCGGCAATGGTGACGCGGGCGTTCGTGGTGGTCCGGCAGGTGACCTCTATGTCTTCCTCCATGTCCGCGACCACGATGTCTTCGAACGCGATGATTCAGATCTTTTCTGCGAGGTTCCCCTTCCCTTTTCAACTGCCGCGCTCGGTGGTGAATTGAAAGTGCCAACGCTCGATGGTCAGTCATCGATCAAAATTCCCGCCGGTACACAGGGCGGCACGGTCTTCCGCCTGCGCGACAAGGGCATGCCCTCGCTATCGGGTGGACGCCGCGGCGATCTGAATGTCCGCGTGCAAGTCGAAGTACCCACCAAACTCAGTAGCGATCAGCAGGACAAACTGCGTGCGTTCTCAGAATCGATCGGCGTTCACAACTCGCCGATGCAGGAAGGATTTTTCGAAAAGGCAAAACGCTTTTTTGATCTTTGATGCACCATGCCCCGCTTTCATCTGCCGCCTGAAGATTGGCAAGCTGCTGCGCTCACTGGCGACGAGGCGCGGCACTTTTCACAAGTGCTGCGAGGCAAAGCGGGTGATGTGATCACGGTCTTTGATGGCCATGGTCGCCGAGCATCGGCGTTAGTGCAGCAAGTGTCGCGCGATCGCGTTTCGCTCGAAATTTCCAACGCGTTCTCCCCTGCTCCACCGCGACCACGCATCACGCTCGCGCAGGCGATTCCCAAAGGCAAGACGATGGACCTGATCGTGCAGAAATCGGTCGAGCTCGGTGTCGCGCGCATTGAGCCACTCATCACGCATCACACGATCGTTCAGCCGGGCGATGGCAAATCGGAGAAATGGACACGCGTCGCGCTCGAAGCCTGCAAACAATGCGGACAGGACACGCTGCCACAAGTTGCTCCTCCGCTTGCATTCAATACTTGGATTGCGGACGCCGCGAAAATTTCTGGGCTCAAGCTCATTGCTTCACTCGCGCCAGGCGCTAAACCCATGCGTGAAGTGCTGCGTTCGCATCCAAACACCACCGATGCCACGATCCTTGTTGGGCCCGAGGGAGATTTCTCACCAGAAGAAACGACCGCCGCGCTGGAAGCCGGATTCATTCCTGTATCGCTGGGCAACATCGTTTTGCGCGTCGAGACTGCATCGCTGTTCTGTATCTCCGCTCTCCGCTACGAATTCGCGTAATTTGGCGTATTGTTGGCAATTCGGTCACGGCCGCCTTGCGTGATGCCGATCCCAGTGCATGATAGGGCGCGTGAAGCATTTTCTGCCGACCCTTCTAACAACTTTTGCCGCCAGCCTATTACCGCTTGGCGCGCAGACAGAGGCCACTCCGCCAGCAGCGCCAAAAACTCCCGCTAAGGTCGTCGTCATTCCAATCCGCGCGCAGATCGCGAAGCCCGAGCTCTTCATCCTACGCCGCGGACTCAAGGATGCGATTGAACACAAAGTCGACACCATCGTGCTCGACATGGAAACGCCCGGTGGCGCACTGGATGTCACCTTTGAAATGCTCAAGGCGCTGGAAAAATTTCCCGGCAAAACCGTGACCTATGTCAACCGCGAGGCGATCTCCGCCGGCGCGCTGATCGCTGCCGGCACCGATGAGATTCACTTTGCCCCGGAGGGCGTGATCGGTGCTGCGGCTCCAGTACTAGCAACTGGTGGCGAAATCGACGAAACGATGCGCAGCAAAATCGTCAGCTATCTCAAGGCCCGCGTGCGATCGATTTCCGAAGGCAAGGGCTATCGCGGCGAAGTCGTCTCGGCGATGATCGACATCGATTCGGAGTTCAAGATCGGCGACACGATCATCAAGAAAAAAGGCGAGCTGCTATCTCTCACCGCGCAAGAGGCGATGAAACCCTATGGCGATCCACCGATGCCACTGCTCGGCGAAGGCATTTCCAAGGACATCGACGCGCTGCTCGATCAACTTCACGGCAAAGGAAATTACTCAGTCGTGCGGCTCGAAGTCACTTGGTCAGAAAAATTCGCTCAGTATCTCACCAGCCTCACTCCAATCCTGCTTGG
>JBMTCI010000075.1:0-5465 GCA_049430745.1 Luteolibacter sp.
GTGATTTCAACAATCAGTCGGTGAAGAATGAGGCGATGATCAAGACCCGTGGTGACCAGTGCTTGGTCGGCCTTGAGCGTGGCCTCCATGACTTGACGAAGACTGTCGGTGTCGAAGTGCTTTGCGTGTTCGGCGGCGAGAAAGATTGGATAAACATTCACGCCTGATCCGTCCTTTTTGCGCGGAAGCCATGCACGGTCGATTTCCGGGAGACGATTGAGCGTCGCGGTGAAGGCATTGTAGCTGGTGGACGGCGCTTTGAATTCATCCATGATGAGCCGCGCAAGAAACAAGTTCCGCACGGTATTGATGATGGAGGCGCGCATGATGCCGATCGCGGATTCCTCGGCCTCGAGCAAATGGTCGACCAGTTGGATTGCCTGTGCGGCATCGCCTCGCTGGATTGCTCGGCCCGTTTCAAAAACAGCGGCTTCGCGGCTTAGGGGGACGAGTTGATGAACGTCGGCGGTACTGACCGTGCGGCGTTGCGTGCCGAGAAACAGATCGAGTTTTTCCAGCTCGCTACGGATTTGTTGCGATTGTTCGCCGGCAAGCATCACAAACACCTCGAGCGCATCGTCCTCAAATTGCAGACCGAGTTCGTGCGCCATGTTGGCCACAAGCGATGCCACCTCCTCCTGCCAGTCGTCGCGGTTGGTATCGATGCGGTCGTGGATGCGGATCTCCGCAGATTTCTCGATGAACTTCCAAAATGCCCGACGCTTGTCGACCGCTTGCGCGGTGAGAAGGAATTTCACGCCATCGGGAAGGCCCGACTCGAGTGATTCCTGCAAATTGCGCACGCCTGCTTCGGTCCGCTGTGAGCGCCCGGTGACTGAGTCGCTGAAAAAATTCGCGTTGCGCAGCCACACGACCTTGTCGCCGCCAAACATCGGTACGGTTTGCAGGGACTGGATGACCGATGAGCAGATGTCGAATGCTGAGTCGGAATTGTCGGCAATGCCATCGATGACTTCGTGCGTGAAACCATCGTCGGATCCGCCAGTCAGCTGATTGTAAAGTTTCAACGCTTGCTCGCGCACCATGCCCTCGTCGCTGCCGATGACCGCATAGAGGCCAGTGGATTTGGCGGCTGGAGCTTTGGCTTTGGCAGGCACAACCTTTTGTTAGCGAGCCACGGGTCACAGGGCAAGCATCAGGCTTTCTCTTCGGACCCTTGCGACAGCTGCTGCTCGATTTTTTTGATTCGTTCGATGAACTTGGGAAGTCTCCGTACGGTCGCGCGAAGCTTCATTTCCTCATTGAACGGTTTGGCCGGGCGGCCCGCATAAATTTCGCCTCCGGGCAGGCTGGTGGTGACTCCCGCGCGTGCAGTGATGGTGGCCTTGTCGCCGATGGTGATGTGGCCGGTTGTGCCGACCTGACCTGCGATGGTGACATGATCGCCGATGCGCGTGCTGCCGGAAATGCCCGTCAGTGCAACGATCAGGCAATGTTTGCCGATCACGACATTGTGGCCAATCTGCACCAGGTTGTCGATTTTGGTGCCTTCGCCGATGATGGTTTTGCCAAATCGCGCGCGATCCACCGTGGTGTTGGCGCCGATCTCCACATCATCGCCGATTTCAACGATGCCGACTTGATCGACTTTGACATGACGACCTTGTGAAAATTCGTAGCCAAATCCGTCGGAGCCGATGATCGCGCCAGGCTGGAGCTGAACGCGGTCGCCGATGACGCAGCGCTCGCGAACGGAAACATTTGCCATGACATGGCAGTCCTTGCCGATGGCCACATCCTCACCGATGACGCTGTTGGGTCCGATTTCGGATCCGTCGCCGATGATTGCTCCGGACTGGATGATCGCTCCGGCATGGATACAAACTTTATTCGGATCGAGTTTCGCATCGTTTGCAATCGACGAACTCGGATGAATGCCCGGTGAAAACTTGCGCGACGCGGCGGCGAAGTGGCGAACGACCACTGAGAATGCCAGTGTCGGATTTTCAACAGCGATCAGCGCGGTATCAGGATGTCCGCCAGTTTCACCCCGCTGGACGATGACCGCACCAGCCTTTGATGTGAGAAATTGCCCGTGGTATTTTTCGTTGCCGAGAAAACTGACATCGCCCGGTCCGGCCGCATCGAGCGAAGCCATGCCAGTGTAAAAAGAATCGAGCTCGCCCCGGACGATGTCACCATCGATCCATCGGGCGAGCTCGGAAAGCGTGAGGTGCTTGGCCAATTTCCAGCGATGCGGTTACTTGGCTTTCTCCTTGGAATCTTCCTTCTTGAGCGACTCCGGCGGAGCGTCCTTGTTCAGATCCTTGAGGAGGATGCTCGTGATGTCAGTTGCGTCCTTGGTGTAGAGGAGAAATGGAACTTGCGAGGTGCTGAGACCCGACTTGTCGAAGACATAATCGTAGTTGTCTTTTTTCGCCTGCTCTTCGACGAGTTTGCGAATTTCCTCAAGGATGGCCTTCATGCGCTGTACCATCTTTTCGTTGAGGGCTTGGTTGCGGCGCTGAAGGAACTCGCGGCGCTCGCGGTCAAGGGCAATGCCTTCTTGCTGCTTGGTTTGGAAGTCCTTGTAAAGGGTCTGCTTCTTGGAGTCATTGATCGCTGGGTCATCCAGCTGTTTCTTCACGGAATTGAGGCTTTCTTCGAGTTCACGGATGCGCGAGAGACGCTCGTTGTTGTCCTTTTGAATGCGCGCGCGCTCAACATTGATCTGCTTTTGGGCCTCGTTGGTGCGGTAGTACTGCTTGAAAAGCTCCTGCATGTCGACGGTGGCGATGTTGACCTTGTCGGCCGCGCTGGCATTGCCAATGGAAACGATTGAGACAAGCAGGGCCGCCAGGGCCGCGTTGAAGAAAAGAGTAATCTTGGTCATGGTCTGTGGATGGATTGTACCCGCCGTGCGGGTGTTGCTAGACTGGAGGTGATTTTTGGCCGCGTCAACGATCATCCTGTGGATTTTGCTTTTCCAAGCGAGGCGATGGAAAATGGTTCACGCCAAGGCTGTGAGCAGCTTGCCGTGGATCCCGCCAAAGCCGCCGTTCGACAAAACAGCGATGACATCGCCCGGGCGCGCCTGGTCCTTGACGCTGGCGATGATGGACTCCAGATCCGGCATGCATTGGCCGCGGCCCCCGTGGCGGTTGATGTCGGCTCCCAATTTCTCGGGGTCGAGGCGGTCGTTTTCAGGGATTTTGTGAAGATCGGGAATCGGCGCGACCAGCGCGAAGTCGGCGAGTGCGAGAGCCTCGGCGAGCTCGTTTTGGAAAACCGCGCGACGGGTGGTGTTTGATCGCGGCTCGAACAGGACCCACAGACGGCTGCCAGGGTGACGCTGACGCAGGCTTTGCACCGCGAGGCGAATCGCTGTGGGGTGATGGGCAAAATCGTCGATGACCTTGATGCCGTTGACCTCGCCCCGCAGTTCCTGACGGCGGGCGACGCCTTCGAAGGACTCAAGGCCGTTGAGAATTTCCGTAGGCGTGAGACCGGCAAATGTTGCCGCTGCAGCAGCCATTGCAGCATTGCGTACATTGAATTCACCCGTCATGCGGACAGAGCAGGGGATGCCGCCGAGGGTAAACGAACTACGATGTTCATCGTAGTTGATGTTTTCGATGCGAAGCATGCACTCAGGGGAAAAGCCGACCGTGGTGATGGGGCAGGGGGCTTTTGATGCGACTTCGAGGCAATTTGGGTCATCGCCATTGATGAATGCCATGCCACTGCGTGGCACGATGTTGAGAAGTCGGCGGAAGGTGAGCTTGATTTCATCAAGCGACGCATAGATGTCGGCATGGTCGAACTCGATGTTGTTGATCACCACGCATTCCGGCAGGTAGTGGAGGAACTTTGAGCGCTTGTCGAAAAAAGCAGTGTCGTATTCATCGCCTTCGAGGACGGTGAATTCCGATTCGGTGAAACGCGCGCCACGGCCAAGGTTTTTTGGCAGTCCACCAATCATAAATCCGGGATTTTTTCCTGCATTTTCAAGCAGCCAGGCGAGGATCGACGAAGTCGTGGTCTTGCCGTGGGTACCGGAAACGATGAAGTTTCTTTTTCCGCGAAGGAAGTACTCCTTCATCACATCGGGCAAGGAATGGTAGAGCAATTTGCGATCAAGGGCTGCCTCCGCTTCCGGATTTCCGCGCGAGATGGCATTGCCAATGATCACCACATCCGCATCGGCCGGGATGTTTGTTTCATGATAACCTTCGGCGATCGGAATGCCTTGGTCGCGGAGGAAATCGGACATTGGCGGGTAGACATTTGCGTCGGATCCGGTGACGACAAAACCTCGCTGTTTCATGGCGGCGGCGACCGAGCCCATGGCGGTGCCACAGATGCCGGTGAAGTGGAAGCGGGTGTTGTTGGACATGCAGGCCGTGAAGCTAGATGGGCCTTCTGGCGATGCCAACACGGAAATCTGCGATAGCAACTCACTGAGAATCTGAGCCCTGTGCGCCGATCCTCTTACCGCTTGACGCGATTTCCTGCGCCCCGCTAGTTTGGCGGCGGCAAGAGAGTGGCACCCGGCCGCTGTCGCCCATCCATCAACAACTCCTTCTCATCGTGGACCTTCAGGAAATCCGCCGCATCGTCGAGCTCATGAACGAGCATGGTTTGACTCAGTTTGACCTCACCAAGAAGGACTTCCAACTCAAGCTCAAGAAAGGCAGCGATGTTGATGAGCTGCGCGGATTGCTCGCCAGCCTTCCAGCTCCTGCTGCCGCGCCCGCGTTGCCCGCTCCTGTGCCTGCCGCTGCCGCCGCCGCGCCTGCAGCCGCTGCCCCCGCCGTGGCCGATGGCATTGAAATCAACTCGCCGATGGTTGGCACCTTTTACCAGAAACCCGCTCCCGACGCGCCGAGCTTCGTAGAAGTTGGTTCGGTCGTCTCTGTCGGCCAAACGGTTTGCATCATCGAGGCCATGAAGGTGATGAACGAAATCAAGGCGGAGGTCTCCGGCACCGTCACAGCCATCGTCGCGCAAGACGGCAAGCCGGTCCAATTCGGCGATGTGCTCTTCCGCATCAAGTGACCGGCACCCCGCCCGTAACTTCTCACCGATTTCCCTTACTCCCATCATGTTCAAACGCGTCCTGGTTGCCAACCGCGGCGAAATCGCCCTTCGCATCATTCGCGCTTGCCGCGAACTCGACATCGAATCGGTCGCTGTTTACTCCGAGGCCGATATCGACTCGATGCATGTGCAACTCGCTGATCATGCCGTTTGCATCGGGCCCGGCCCAAGCAAGGAGTCATATCTCAAGATGGACCGCATCATCGCCGCCGCGGAAATCACCGGCGCCGAAGCGATCCATCCAGGTTACGGATTTCTCTCGGAAAACGCTCGCTTCGCGGAAATTTGTGAGTCGTCCGGCATCACATTCATCGGGCCATCAGCGAAGGTCATCTCGATGATGGGCGACAAGGCGACCGCTCGTGCGACGGCGGTGGCCAATGGCGTGCCGGTCACGCCCGGAT
>JBMTCI010000076.1:0-5373 GCA_049430745.1 Luteolibacter sp.
GATTCGATTTCATCGTCGAAAAACTCGATGCGCAGGGGAGCGATGCCCTGCCACGGAAAGACATCCATGATGCCACCACGCACAGCGAACTGGCCGCGCTCGGAAACCATGGGTGTGCGTTCGTATAAGTGCTTGGTGAGAGAGTCGCCGAATGCCGAAGGATCCAACTTTGCGCCAATCTTCAGCATGATGCGAGCCTTGGCCAAGGTTTTGGGCGAGGGGCATGATTGGGCGAAGGCCTCGCTATCGCAGATCACGATGGATGGCTTGGATTGGGTGAGCGCATGCAAAATGGCAAAGCGCTCGGCCACTGACTCTGGATCAGCGGTTGTTTCTGATTTTTGATCAACAGCGGCATCCGGCAAAACCATGGCGTCCAATCCCCAAAGTTCCATTTCAGTGGCCAGTCGTTCCCTTTGACGAGGAAGGTCAGAGATCAGCCAGACATGGGATTTGCGCGATTCATGAATCGCCATGCAGAGGACTGACGATACAAACGCGTGGGCGGCATTCGCGCAGTGATCAAGCACGAGGCTGCCATCACCATGGACCATGGGGGTCAGGCGCGAGTGGAAGTCGGGATGATGGAGCACCTGCCGAAGCAAGTTTTCCGGGTGTGAGTCCGTGCGGGACACGCGCCAAGCGATAGGCCTGTGCGAGGGTTCCTGCAAGCGATTGATCAGGAGATGAAATGAATTCACGCATTCGGAGCCATGATCGCGGCTGGACGGCGCGGTTCGGGGAGTTTAGATGATGCTCATGCCTGTTCGCACTCGATTCGCGCCATCGCCCACCGGATACCTCCACGTGGGTGGCGCCCGCACCGCGCTCTTCAATTGGCTTTTTGCCCGTCATCACGGCGGCGTCTTTGTGCTGCGCGTCGAAGACACCGACGAGGCACGAAACACCGATGAAGCCAAGGAGGCAATTTTTGGTGGCATGAAATGGCTTGGGCTGGATTGGGACGAAGGCCCGCAGGTCGGTGGCGCGTTCGGTCCCTATTTCCAAAGCGAGCGCCGCGAAATTTACGACCGTTGGTTTGCAAAACTGGTCGATGCCGGTCGTGTGTATGAAGACGGTGGTGCTTGGAGATTCAAATTCGAGCGACATCCGGTGACGATGCATGACCTCGTTTGTGGCGAGGTCACGATCGATTATCGCGATGAGTCAAACACCCCTGACATGGTCGTGAAGCGGTCGGATGGCAGTTATGTGTTTCACTTTGTGAATGTGGTCGATGATCTCGAAATGCAGATCAGTCATGTCATTCGCGGCGAGGATCATTTGATGAATACGCCCAAGCACCTTCAGTTGATTGAGGCCTTCGGCATGGAAGCGCCGAAGTACGCACACATTCCACTGATCCTAAACCCCGATGGCAGCAAGATGTCGAAGCGTGATGAAGGAGCCGCGGTGGGAGATTACCCGCGTCAGGGTTTTATCTCGTCCGCCGTTGTCAACTTCATCGCCATGCTTGGATGGTCGCCAAAGAACGACGAGGAAATCTTCAGTCTCGACGAACTGGTCAGTCGTTTTTCGCTGGATCAGGTGAACCGTGCGCCAGCGCGCTTTGACATCGAGAAATGCCGATGGGTCAACCAACAGCATCTGATGAGACTGGACGCGGCAAGTTTCGCACGTCAGGCGAGGCCTTTTCTTGAGAAGGCCTCATTGCCGACTGGCGATTCATTTGAATCGGTGATGGCGGCAGTGAAGGACAAGGTGCGGCTCTTGAGCGAAGTCCCCAAAGCGGTGGAGTTCTTGCTGTTGGATGAATTTTCTTATGATGCCGAAGCCATGGCCAAGGCGGAATCCAATCCGGCAGTGCGTGAGGTCTTCGGTAAACTTTCGGAGTTCTTCAAAGGCATCGACGCATGGTCGGCTGATGCTGCGAAAGCCGCATTGGCTGAAGCGGCGTCAGCTGCGGGTGCCAAGTTGGGTCAAATGATGTTCCCACTTCGCGTAGCGCTCACGGGTAGAGGGCAGGGGCCTGACATGGCGGATGTTTTGAACATTCTCGGCAAGGATCGCTGCATTTCGCGTGTGGAAGTCTTCAACCGCAAATTGGCATGAAAGAAGTTTACACTCTCGATGATCTTTCAAGCAGCGACCTTCTCGACGATGGTTGCACGAAGCCCGCGCGCCTTGCAGTGATCGGATGGCCGATTGCACATTCGGCCTCGCCAATGATGCATCAGGCCGCGTTGGACGCTTATGGCATCGACTGCCGCTACATTCGTGTCGAGGTGCCAATGGGTAGCGTGTCCGAGGCATTTCAACGCATGCGTTCGCTTGGCTTCATCGGTGTGAATGTCACCGTCCCACACAAGTTTGATGCCTTGGCCCTGTGCGATGTCAAAGATCCGCTTGCTGAAGCGCTCGGAGCAGTAAATACCGTGAAATTTGATGCCAAGGGCCTGATGGGTTTCAACACTGACGGACCTGGGTTTGTGTCTGCGATCGAGCGTGATTTTTCGGTGCGCTTGGCAGATCTAAAGGTGCTCATTGTGGGAGCTGGTGGTGGTGCGGGTCAGGCAATCGCCACGCAGTGCATTCTGAGCGGCGTGCGGCACTTGGTATTGGTGAACCGCTCAGTCGATAAAATAGCAGCTTTGCAAGCGAAGCTTCAATTGTTTGCTAGAGATGCAAAGATCATCGTGTCGGGGCTCAACGATCCTCATCTCTCAGAGCTCTCGCAGCAGTGCGATTTCATCGTCAATACTTCGTCGGTAGGACTGAAGTCCGATGATCCATGCGTGTTGCCAGCTACATGCCTCATGAAAAACCACATGGTGTATGATACCATTTACAAGCCAGCGGTCACTCCACTGATTTCGCAGGCGAGAAGCCTCGGATGTCGTACATCGAATGGCCTGTCGATGCTGTTGGGTCAGGGTGCCCTCGCGTTTCAACACTGGTTTCCAGAAACCGATCCCTTGCCGCTTATGCGACAGGCATTGATGGAACCATCCTAATTATTCGTGTTGCTATCTGGGTTTAATTCGAAGCCTGGCAGATCGCTGGAGTACCAATGACAGGCCTTGAGCTCGGTGATTTTGAATGCGCGCGTATCCACCTCGCCGCTACGGCGAATTTTCACGCGAACTCGTATCATGCCCTCGGGGTCGTGATTGGCGAGCTTGGCATCGAATGGGCGTTTCTTGTTTTTTAAGGCGGAGAAAGCAGCCTTTAGCAACTGGCCTTCGGGTGAATTTCTGTCGACCAAAAACTCAGGAGAGGGTGATGCTGTATCCGCAGGAAGTCCAAAGATCGGCGCGTAAAACATCAGGCTGATGGTGGACATATTCTTGCGTTCGTCGGCAAGGCGTTCGCGGGCAAGCAGTCGAAACTCACCTTCAGCGTCACCATTGCCGCTGAGAAATACCGAAAATGGCATGTCGCTATATCTCACAAAGTGCTCCCAGTCGATCAGCCATTCATTGCCTTCTTTTCTGAAAATTGCGTCAAAGCGTCTGCCGTCGGCATTCACCCAATTTGTTTCAATGACTTTCTCATCGGCGAGGCTGACAATTTTCCACTCGGATGTCTCTGGGGCAGGTGGGGAAATTTCAGACCAATTTTTGACCTCACGATGCCGCGTCATGCGTGTCACTGCCGTGATGGGTTGCATGACAAACTGACTGCGCTGTTCGGGTGGCCCTGCTTGGAGAAATTCATGCATCGTTCGCATGCATTGTCCCATCGCCTTGTTAAGCAGATACAGATTTTCGTTTTGCGTTGCCGCATCGCTGGCGGTGTTTTTGGGCGAAGTTTTTTCAGGGGATTCGGAATGCCAGATGAACCTTGCAGCTAGGACAATCAAGGCAGTCACCAATGCCCATGCGAGCACGAGCTTGGTGATGAAAGAGTTGTTTTTTTTGCGGGTCACGGCTTTACGAATTTCGCCGTGTGCTTGCTTGTCCTTGTTTTTTAAGCGGCTTTCGGTTGTGGGGAATTGAATGCCCAATGAGCTTTTGTCGCTAGAGACGGGAATCGGGTTGGATCCACACTCGCTGCATCGACGGTCCTTGCCTGCGTTTTCGACGGACTGGAACAAAGAACCGCAACGACCGCAGTGATACCATGAGAGCTGGTTTCTGGAGTCGATTCTGAGCTTGTCAGGCATTGGGGGTAAAGTGGGTGTCTGCAATCTGCAAACCGAGCGCATTCGATGCAAGCGGCTTTTATACGCGATCCATTTGACGATCGAGTGCCTTGGCCATCGCGTCCTCGACGATTCTGGCTGCCATGGCCTCGGTAGCGGCATCGAGTCGTTGCACGGCTTCTTTGAGTGTATTGCCTGCGCCCGATTCCACGGCATTGCGAACCTCATTCAGAGCATTCATGATTTCGAATTTTTCCGCATCGTTTGCCATGCCTTGCTTGATAGCTGTTTCAACGGCGGGAATCAATTCCTCGGCCTTGAGCTTTGCCTCGGTGAACACGCGAAGCGCCATGTCCTCAAAGGCATGCTCAACCGACTCGCCAACCATCGCCTCGACCGCGGCATCATCAACATCGACCGCAGTTTTGCCCATGGTCACGATGGTGTCCTTGCCGCTGGCAATGTCGCGGGCGAGAACTTCAAGAATGCCGTTTTCATCAATTTTGAATTGCACGCCAACCCTAGCCCGACCTTTGGGTGCGGCTTGGAAAGTGACATCAAAATGGCCGAGCTCCCAATTGTCGTTGGCCATTTCGCGTTCGCCTTGGAGAACGCGCAGTTTCATGGCGGCCTGACCGTCAACGGCATTTGTAAAGGTCTCGCCAGCTTTGCATGGGATAGTTGTGTTTCTAGGAATGAGCACATTCATCAAACCGCCAAGCGTCTCGATGCCTAGGCTCAGAGGTGTCACATCGAGTAGGATCATCTTGCCTAGTGCGCCGCTGAGGATGCCGCCTTGAATGGTGGCTCCCAATGCGACTGCTTCATCGGGGTGCTGTGAAGTATCGGGTTTGCATCCAAAGAATTTCTCCACTGCGTTGCGCACGGCAGGCATGCGCGTACTGCCGCCGACGAGGATGTCTGCATCAAGCTGGCTAGCCTCGATTTGGGCATCAGCCAATGCCCTCGCGCAGCAACGAATGCTGCGGGCAACCCATGGCGCGGCAATTGATTCGAGGTTGGCGCGTGAAATCTGATATTCGATGTTGTGCTCCTCGTCGAAAAACGGAACGCGAAATGTCGCAGTCTCTTCGGCCGAGAGTTGGCATTTCACTCGCTCAGCCTCTTCGATCAGGCGCATGCGTTGAATGGATGAAATCTGATCCAAGCCCTCGATGCGCAGCACATGATTGATGATCAATGCGTCGAGGTCGTCGCCACCAAGTCGGGTATCGCCATGGGTGGCAAGGACTTGGAAAACGCCATCC
>JBMTCI010000077.1:0-5351 GCA_049430745.1 Luteolibacter sp.
CGGTCTTGTTTGTCCTCGCCATTGCGTACACGGCATTTTTGATCAAGCAATCGCGCAAGGAAAAGGATGCCGAGGTGATCACCGAATACGATGCTGAGTTCGGCAAACATGGGGAAAAACCCAAGTGGTTGCGCAATATTCTTTTCATCGTGCTCGGTCTTGCGGGTCTTGTTTTGGGTTCGCGTTGGTTGGTTGATGGGGCGGTGTTCATCGCGCGCGACTTTGGTGTTTCGGAACTTGTCATTGGCCTCACCATCATTGCGGCTGGCACATCACTTCCTGAAGTTGCCACTTCCATCATTGCAGCGATCAAAGGCGAACGCGACATCGCAGTCGGCAATGTCGTGGGTTCGAACATATTCAACATACTTTTGGTACTTGGGCTTTCATCGATCGTTGCTCCGAGCGGCGTTGATGTCGATGCCGCCGCGCTCAAGTTTGATATGCCTGTCATGATTGGCGTGGCCATCGCATGCCTTCCCATCTTTTTGCACAACCATGTCATCTCGCGCACTAATGGCGCATTTTTCTTCCTCTGCTATGTGGCATATGTGACCTATCTGATTTCCAGCGCGGGTGAGAAAAAGGCCGCCGCTCAACTCCCGCCGAACTCCTCGGTATCGGTGGCTGCTGCCAGATAAGGAGCTCGCTATTTGCGGGTAGGCGATTCGCCTGATCAGCCTTTGCGAGGCGAGAAGATCAGCGGCCATGTGTGCCAGTCCACTGATTCGGTAGGAAAGTACACCTTAGTCCGAAAAGCTTGAAATTAGGGGCTAATTTTTCGTCAAAATGGCTCAATTTTTTCAAATTTTAGACCGATTGAGTCAAAAAATTTAGAAAATTAGCCCCGAATCGGGCTTGTAACTCATTGATAATCAATGGAATAAAATTATCTTTCGGAAGCCCTTATTTTTTCTTGTCGGTTGAGTGTATTTTAGTGTATTTCAACACCACCCGCGCGTGTTTCGGGTTTTCTCGTGAGCAGCAACTACCAGCGATACAAGGGATTCACCCCTTACAAGATGGACCCCAAATTTCGGGTCTCCGTGCCGACGGCATGGCGTCCGGAAGCGGGTGGCGTTTTGTTTCTGCTGTTTTCCAAAGAGCACGGAATGCCTCTGGTCAAGGTGCTGAGTCACGAGGCCTACGGCGAAAAAGTTTCGTTGATCCAGAGCAGCGACAAGTCGCCGGTCGAGAAAGGCAAATTGCTCGGCAAACTCGCGATGTTGTGTCGTGAGGTGTCGCTCAACGAGCAGGGCAAATTGCTGGTGCCGAAGGACCTGAGCGAGAAGGCCGGCATCGAGGCTGACAGCGAAGTGGTCTTGGCCGGCCGCGGCATCCATTTCGAAATCTGGAGCAAATCGAACTTTGATCGCGTGCTCAACATCGAGACTCGCGAAGACGAAAGCGACGACCTTGGAATTTTCTAACCATTTTCACATCAAACCCAACACGAGCAATCCATCATGTGGCTCACATCATCCGCAACCATCACCGAGGCGGCCTGCGCGTCGATCGGCGAAGTTCGTGGTCTGCGCTCGGTTGGGGCCTTGAAAAAATTTCCTGCCACACAAAATTCCGTGCCCGGGACGGCGAGGGGTTTTGTTAAAGCAACGGATGGCCGCGCCGCACCTGGCTGGTTGGCGGCGCGGCGTCCGGGGACTTTCATGGACGGACGCACGCAAGCTCCCGGGACGGAGCGATCGGCGTCTGTGAATGCGATGGTTCGCGCAGCTTCTGGCTGGTTGTCTGCGCGGCTATCGTGGCTTTCTGAATCGCGCGAAGTTTCAACCAAACTTGCGCAAGCGACCACACAGGCCTCGGGCATTTTGATGAGCGAGGTCGATGCATCCAACGATGTGCCAAGCGAAGCTGGATATCACCTGCCAGTCTTGCCTGGCGAAGTGGCCGAGTGGATGGACGCGAAAGCGGGGGACTTCATCATCGATGGAACCTTGGGTGGTGGCGGTCACAGCGAAATGTTTCTCAAGGCGGGCGCTGAAGTGCTCGGTGTCGATCGCGATCCGGAAGCGCTTGCGCATGCCCGTGCGCGACTTGCTGGTTATGGATCGCGCTTTTCGACATGGCAGGGAAATTTTTCGAATCTGCTGGAGATCCCGGCGATCAAGGCCGGGCGCAAAGCCGATGGCTTGCTTTTGGATCTGGGAGTTTCATCGCGTCAACTGGACTCTGCGGTGCGTGGATTTTCCTTCATGCGCGAAGGTCCGCTCGACATGCGCATGGGGCCTTCGAGTGCACGCACAGCGGCAGATTTGGTGAACCAATCAAGCGAGTCCGAACTGGCGCGGATTTTGTTTGAGTTCGGCGAAGAACCGAAAGCCCGTCGCATCGCTGCCGCTTTGGTCAAGCAGCGTGACTTGAAACCATTTTCCACCACCACCGAACTCGCCTCATGCATTGAAGCGGCGGTCGGTCGTCAAGGCCGCATTCATCCTGCGACGCGCGCATTTCAGGCCATTCGCATGGCGGTGAATGAAGAGCTCGAATCGCTCGCCGCTGCGTTGGCTGCAGTGCCGCAGGTGCTCAAGCCTGGCGGCAAACTTTTGGTGATCACTTTCCACAGCCTTGAGGACCGCATGGTGAAACGCTTTTTGCGTCATCACTCGACGCCGATGATCGATGATCCGGCATGGCCCGAGCCGCGTCCGAATCCTGACCTTCAGTTTGAACTTCTCGCGCGCAAGGCAATCGCCCCCGGCGCATCCGAGATCTCCGCCAACCCGCGCTCCCGCAGTTCAAAACTGCGTGTCGCACGCTTACTGAAAACAAAGCCATGAACCGTCGCCGCAACGAAACCCGCACGCCATTTTCGGTATTCGCCGCACTGATTCTTGCCGCCGCCACCATCGCTGCCGGTGGTGTTTATTATGCTTACCTCAAGAACAGCCAGCTGCAAGCCAGTCGCCAAATCGATGCCATGGAGCGCGAGATCGAAGAATACCGACTCGACGTTCGCACGTCGCAAATGCGCATGGACAAATTGCTCAACCGTGCCTCGATCCGCCAGCAATTGGCTGAAAGCGGTTCAAAGCTCATCCCCATTTCCAGCGCGGTCGTCGAAGAGGTCGATCCCGCCACCGCCGATCCGCGCGCTGTCGCGTCTGCCGCTCCCTGATTTGTGACTTCCCCGTTCCAATCCCGCTGCATCACCCTCCTGACGATCCTCGTGATCGGGTTGAGTGTGCTCTCGTGGCGGTTGGTGCAGATTCAATTGGTCGATCGCAAGCTTTACGCGGAAAGCTCGCGCAAGGCGTTTTACCGCGTCGAAAAACTGCCGGCGCTACGCGGCATGATTGTCGACAGCCGCGGGGAGCCAATCGCTAAAAGCCTCAATGTTTCGACGCTCTTCATTGATCGCAAGCATCTTGATGATGCAAGACAGGCCAGTTACGGAGTTGCCTGCAAGGAAGCGAGCTCAATGGCAGGCTGGGAGCATTTGGATCGGGCCGCAAGGAAGCGTCAGATTATCAGTTTGCGCGGGGAAATCCTCAAGCGTGATACCGCTGAAGAAATTGTGCGCAAGCACAAGGAATATGCCGTTGAAGTATTGGCCAGACCTCTCAGCATGAAGCGTGCGGATTTGATGGCAAAAATTGAGAATGGCAAGAGCAGGCGCATGTGGTTCCCATTGGTCAAGGACATGCCCGGCGATGATGCCGATAGCTTGCGGGAAGTCATCGACCGAAATTTTTTGCAAGGTTTCGAATTCCAAAATTCCATCAAGCGGTGGTACAGCTCGCCAAACCTTGCGACGCATTTGACTGGGTACACCGGCGAGGACGATATACCGAACGAAGAAGGCAAGATCGAAAGAAAGGTCGTCGGACGTTCAGGCATCGAGCAAGCGATGCAGAGTTATCTCGAAGGGCATGACGGGTGGCTGCAACACCACCGAGACGCGCGGGGATTGGTGGTGCCTGGAAAATCATCAAGTCTTATGCCACCTCGCGCGGGACTTAATGTGAAGCTCACCATCGACATGGGGCTGCAGGCGATCGTCGAGGAGGAAATGGATGCCTGTCTTGAGGAATTCAAATCTGAGCGTGGCTCCATCATTTTGATGAATCCTAAAAACGGTGAAATCCTCGCCATGGCGAGCAGGCCGAACTTCGATCTCAACCTCCGCAAAGACATTGATAAAAATGGATTAAATTTTGCCACACAAGCGATTTACGAACCGGGATCAACCTTCAAGATTGTAGCCACCGCCGCAGCGATCAATGAAGGCATCGCCAAGCCAAGCAGCCAAGTATTCTGCCACAACGGCAAGTATTTTGAGAATGGCTTCGAGGTGCCCGATCATCATGGTTATGGCTACCTCACGCTCGAAGGCGTGTTGGCAAAATCAAGCAACATCGGTGCCTACAAGTTTGCCAAACAACTCGGATCCAAACGCTTTTATGATTACGTCAGCCTCTGGGGTTTTGGCAAAAAAACTGGGATTCTTTTAAGCAATGAATGCACAGGAGTCGCTCGCAACAGCGGCAACCCTGTGGACTTCTCCCGCGCAAGTTATGGGTACGCACTCAATGTCACACCTTTGCAGATGGCATGCGCTTACTCGGTCATTGCGGGCGATGGGCGTTTGCTCAAACCAAAGATCGTCAAATCGGTTGAGGCTCAAGACGACACGGTGGTGGAAACATTTCCTGATGAGGTGATTAGGCGTGTGCTCAAGCCTGAGACCGCAAGGCAGATGCGCGAGGCCATGATCAAAACGGTCGAGCCCGGCGGCACCGCGACGCAGGCAGCCGTGCCTGGCTACAAAGTCTCTGGCAAGACAGGCACCGCTAGGCGCGTCAAACTAGATGGCTCCGGCTATCTCAACAACAGCTACACCGTTTCCTTTGCTGGCATGATGCCCGCTCAGGACCCTGTCTTTGTTGGTATCGTCGTGATCGACGATCCGAGGACGACATCAGTCCCGCACTATGGCGGCACCATTGCCGCGCCTGTCTTTGGTCGTATTGCCGCGCGAGCCGCCACCTATCTGAACCTGCCGCCCACGGAGCCCGTAAATCCCTCGCTGAGCAAGGTCGTCACCCAATGATTTTAAAGCAACTCATCGCCAACCTTGCACGCGTCACGGCCTCTGGGCCAATCGATGCAGAGATTCATTCGCTGACTGCCTCATCCAAAGAAGCCGCACCGGGCGTGATGTTTGCCGCGATTCGAGGCAGCGCCACGGATGGCCATCGGTTCATTGCTGATGCCTTATCTGCAGGAGCTTCGGCGATTTTGGCCGAGAGCGCACCGCCGAGTGATTTCGACAACAAAGTCGCATGGCTGCATGTGCCCGACTCCCGCGCGGCACTTGCTGAGATGGCATC
>JBMTCI010000078.1:0-5330 GCA_049430745.1 Luteolibacter sp.
TCGCGGTAGGAAGCCGATACGGCACTTGGCTCAATCGCGATGATTTCAGGGACTTCGTAGGGGTGAAGCCCGCTGAGGGTCTTTTCAAATTCCGGCAAGAGGGCCTCGGTGGTCTTGAAGAGCGCGAGCACCTCTTTGGCTGATTCCACCTTGCCCTGCCAGCGGTACACCGATTCCGCGCCGGGCAGGAGATTCACGCAGGCCGCCAGTTGCCTTTCCACGAGGAGTGTGCCAATCTGTCGCGCCGAATCGAGGTCGGGGAAACTGCACAGCACCAGTCGCACGTTCTCCATGCCTCCTCTGAACACCGAAATCCGCCCGCTGGCAACCTTTCCGTGAAATCCCGCTTCATCCAAAAACTCATGACCCGGCTGGACCGCGTCGAGCACGGCGAGGTGCAGCAGATCGTCACGCGCTTGGCGCAGGAAAACAGCTTTTTGGAAAATGTCTTCGAAGCGATGCAGGAGGGGGTGATCCTGCTCGATATCGACGGGGTGATCGGATTTGTGAATGGCGCGGCAGGGCGCTTGCTCGGGATCGACCCCGAGGCCTCGGTCGGCGAACGGCTCTCGGCAAAAGTTCGCGGACTCGATTGGTCGACGCTCGGTCGCCCGGGCCGCACGGTGAGCCGCGATCTCGAGGTGTTTTATCCGGAGCATCGGTTTTTGAATTTCTACCTCGCGCCGATCGACGACCTCGACCCGCTCGACCCCGCTGGTTACGTGATGCTGTTTCGCGATCTCACCAGCACCCGCGCGGAGGCGGAAGAAATTCTCGAGTCCGAACGCCACAACGCCCTCACTCTGCTCGCCGCGGGCGTCGCCCACGAAATCGGCAACCCGCTCAACTCGCTCGACATTCATCTGCAGTTGCTCGGCCGCAAGCTGCGACAACTGTCGCCGGGGGAGCGTCAGCCTCTCGAAAAAAACCTCGCCACCGCGCGCGACGAAATCCGCCGGCTCGACACGATCCTCAAGCAGTTTCTCAGCGCCATCCGCCCAACGACGCCCAAGCGCGAACGCCATGACCTTCACCAAATCCTGCGCGACACGCTCGAGCTGCTTCACACGGAGCTTGAGTCGAGGGACATCCCCGTCGAGCTCGAGCTCGCCGAGTCCATGCCTCAGGCGATGGTCGATGCCGGGCAATTTCAGCAGGTTTTCCACAACCTCATCCGCAATGCGTATCAAGCCCTGCCCGGCGATGGCGGCAAAATCACCGTGCGCACGGGTTTCAACGATTACGAAACGGTCATCTCGATCGAGGACAACGGCACCGGCATCTCGCCCGAGCACATGGGCACGCTCTTCGAGCCCTACCGCACGACCAAGTCGTCAGGCAACGGCCTCGGCCTGCTCATCGTGCGTCGCATCGTGCGTGAACATGGCGGCGAAATTTCCATCGAAAGCGAAGAGCACCATGGCACCCGCGTCACGATTCGCTTGCCGCGCGGCGAACGCCCGGTGCGATTGCTTGGCTCGAATGAAACGGTGATCGATCTCCACTGACGCATCAATTTTGACTCAAATTTCCATGCTGCCCACCTTGCTCATTGTCGACGACGAACGCGCCACCCGCGAGGGATTGCGCAGCGCGCTCGAGGAGGAATTCGACATCTACACGGCCGCCAACGCGGGCGAAGCGGCGAAAATTTTGAAAAGCGAGCCAATCCAGCTTTTGCTCACCGACCTGCGTCTTGGTGGCGACTCGGGCATGCAGGTGCTCGACACCGCGCTCGCGCTACCCGAGCCACCAGTCGCGTTGATGATGACCGCCTATGGCTCGGTCGATACCGCCGTCGAAGCCATGCGACGCGGCGCTTGGCACTTTGTTACCAAGCCGCTCAACCTCGACGAGGTCGAGATGCTCCTCAAGCGCGCGCTTCGAAGCCGCAACCTTGAAACGGAAAACAAACAGCTCACCCAACAAGTTGCAAAGTCGCACAAGCTCGATCGCCTGATTGGCAAATCGCACGAAATCCAAAAAGTTTCCGAGCTCATCCAACAAGTTTCTCCCACCCGCGCGACCGTGCTCATCGAGGGCGAGTCCGGTACCGGCAAGGAGATCGTCGCGCATTTGATCCACCACCTCTCCGGTCGCCCGGCATCGAAGATAGTCACGGTCCACTGCGCCGCCCTTTCGCCGCAGCTTCTTGAGAGCGAACTCTTCGGTCACGAAAAGGGCGCCTTCACGGGTGCCGCCCAACGCCGCATCGGCCGTTTCGAACAAGCCGACGGTGGCACGATCTTTCTCGACGAAATCGGCGAAATCGACGCCGCCACCCAGATCAAGCTCCTGCGCATCCTTTCCGAGCGCAGCCTCGAACGCGTCGGCTCGAACACGCCCGTCAAGGTCGATGTCCGCGTCATTGCCGCCACCAACCGCAACCTGCGCGAGATGGTCGATGCCGGCACCTTCCGCGAGGACCTTTATTTCCGGCTCAATGTCGTGAAGATCGAGATGCCACCTCTGCGCCGCCGCCGTGAGGACATCGTCCTGCTGGCCAACAGCTTTTTGGCCGAGTTCGCCAAGGAAAACCAACGCCCGCTCAAGCCGCTCACCGATGAGGCGCTCAAGCTGCTGGTCGATTACCCATGGCCGGGAAATGTTCGCGAGCTGCGAACCGCCATCGAGCACGGCGTGGTCATGAGCAATGACCCGCAAATCGATGTCCGCCACCTTCCGGGCTTTCTCCTGCAACCCGCCACCCCCTTCAAGACCGCCGCATCAACCAAAAACTCCCTTGATGATCCCGCCGAATTGAATTTGCATTCGCTCGAAACCAACGCCATCCGCGCCGCCCTCGCCGCCTCGGCCGGCAACCGCACCCGCGCCGCGGAACTTCTCGGTCTCAGCCGCAGAACCCTCCAACGAAAACTCAGGGAACTCGGCCTCTAAAAACCCATTTTTACTGCAATTCATCATGTCCACCGAACTTCGCAGCTCCACAGCCGCCACGCTGATCCGCCACAGCTTATTCTTCATCGTCTTGATCATTCTCACGCTGGGCAACCTCTTCACGCTTTTCCGCGGACTCAACTCGCCGCAAGCAATGGATCAGGCGCAAATCGCCCGCGAAATCGCCCGCGGCAATGGTTTCGCCACCAAGATGATCCGCCCCGTGGCCTATTATCAGGCAGAGAAAACCAATCGCCGCGATGTCCCCCTGCAAGGTTTCCAAGACACCTACCACTCGCCGCTCAACCCGCTGCTCAACGCGGCCGTGCTCAAGCTCATCGGCGCCGACAAACCGAACTCGTGGCAAATGAATGAAAACGAGCTGGTCTTCCCGCTCGATCGGGTGATCGCCACCGTTTCAACGCTCTTCTTTCTCGTCGCCATCGGCGTGAACTACCTGCTCATCTCGCGCATCTTCGATGCAAAAATCGCCGGCGTTTGTGCGATCCTTTTGCTGTTTTGTGAAACCTACTGGAACTACTCGCTCAGCGGTCTGCCGCAAATGCTGATGCTCCTTCTGTTTTCGTGCGGATTGTTTTTTGCCTATCGTGCGACCGAGGCCTCTAGCGAGGGGCGCATCTCCATGGTCCCTGCGATTGTGGCTGGCATCTTCTTCACTTTGCTGGCGCTCGCCCACTGGATGACGGTGTGGATCTCACTGGGTTACATCATTTACGCCGCCATCGCCTTCCGTCCGCGCGGTATCGTTGGCATTTCAATTCTCGGTCTCCTGCTCATCGCGGGCATCGGACCGATGATCCGCAATGTCGACGTGACCGGATCCCCCTTCGGCACCGCCTTCCTCACGCTTTACAATGGTCTCGGCAATGGCACGGAAACCACCGTCATGCGCAATGCCGACCTCGAGGCCGAGCCGCTCGTGCTCGACGGCCTCATCGCCAAAGTCCTGCGCACCACGCTGCTGCAAGCCACCGACATCATTCCCTTGCTCGCCAACATCATCATCGCGCCGATGTTTTTCCTCGCGCTGCTGCATCCCTTCAAGCGCAAGTCGATCGCCGATTTCCGCTGGGCGATTTTGCTGATGTGGGTCACGACAGCTTTCGGCCTCGCGTTCTTTGGTGTCAGCACGAGAGCGCTCGATCCAAACCAGCTTCACCTGTTGTTCGCGCCCATCATGACCGCCTACGGATTGGCGTTCATTTCCATCCTCTGGAACCGCCTCGACTTCGTCGGCTCGACCCCGATCCTGCAAAATGTTCACCACTTCGTCATCGTCGGCATCTGCGCCCTGCCGCTCGTGCTGGCACTGCCCTCAAAAGTGCGCACCGGCATGCACCTCAGCAACCGCGGCGGGGTTCCGCATTGGCCGCCGTACTACGCGCCAGCCCTCAACGGTGAAAAAGGCGTGAAAGGCCTCACCCAACCCGATCAGGTGGTGTTTTCCGATCAGCCATGGGCTGTCGCATGGTACGCGGATCGCATCAGCATCTGGCTGCCACCCACCCGCGAGGGATTTCAAAAACTCGAGACGGTCGCGAACGATCTCCAAACACCGGTCGCCGGAATTCTCATTTCCCCCTCCTCTCACGGCTCGGGCCCGGTTTCCGAAGTGGCAAACCTTTACAAGGACTTCACCTCGCTTGTGCTCGATGGCCGCGTGATCATGGCCACCTATCCACCCGGCATTCCGATCAACGACAAAGCCACCCGCATCCAGGACATCACGCGGCGCTACCCCTACCGCCAACCGCTCGTCGGCATGGATATGATTTACTACAGCGAAAAGGCTGCTGAGAGTGACGCCGAAAACAACCTCTGATCAATCCCATGGCCCGCCGCAAAATCAGCCCCGATGAGGGGACATCCGAGCCCTCGTTCGAAGACGCCCTCGCTGGGCTCGAATCGATCGTCGAGGCAATGGAGCATGAAAACCTTCCGCTTGAGGACCTCGTTTCCCACTACGAAAAAGGATCGGCCTTGCTCAAACGATGCGAGTCGATCCTTGATTCCGCGCGCGAACGCATCGAACTGATCACTCTGCGCAACGACTCCACCGAATCACCATCCCCATCCGGCAATCAGGCCGGCGCTCCTTCCCAGTCCGAATCACCGGACGCCTCCGACAACGATGACATCCGACTCTTCTAAGCCCCCCGCGCTCGGCCCGCTGCTGCAAGCGATTCATTCCCCCGATGATGTCAAAAAGATCGCCGATGCGGAGCTGCCAAATCTGGCGGCGGAGATCCGGCACTCGCTGATCACTTCGCTCTCGCAAACCGGCGGTCACCTCGGACCAAACCTTGGCGTTGTCGAACTGAGCATCGCGATGCATCGCGTCTTCTCCACGCCCAAGGACAAGTTTGTCTTCGATGTCGCGCACCAAGGGTACGTTCACAAGATGCTGACCG
>JBMTCI010000079.1:0-5281 GCA_049430745.1 Luteolibacter sp.
CGAAAGCCGAGGGACTTTTCGAGCTCGACCATCATGTCGAGGTTGATGGTTCGTTCGGCCAAGGTGTGAAAGACATGCGCTTGGAGCACGGGGTAGTCGAAGTAAAGATGGTTCCAACCGACCACCAGATCCGCTTTAACAAGCTCGTCGGCGAGACGGTCGAGTTCGCGGTCGGTGTAAATTTCGTAGGCGTTGGTGGCGGTGCTGTACGTGACTGCGACCGAGATGCCCATTTTGTCCTTATGGGAAGCACCACCGACATCATTGAAGCTGCGTTGGGTTTCTAGATCGAAATAAACGATGTTCCTTGCGGGCACGCGAAATTGATAGGTGATGGGGAATGAGTCGGCAAGCAATTGCCCCTTGCAATGCGGTTGTTGCTTGACCCAAGGCTTGTGGCTGGGCAGTGTCGCGACCCGCCGCGGTCATCAGACAATTCCGCCGCGCCCAATCCAACCACCCTAACACCTGCCATGGCTGCGAAAATCTATACCACCAAGGATGCGCCGATTGCTCCGCTCAAAAAGAAAACTCTCGCCGTGATCGGCTTCGGCTCGCAAGGCCATGCCCACGCGCTGAACCTCAAAGACAGCGGACTCAATGTCATC
This sequence comes from Luteolibacter sp., assembly GCA_049430745.1. Lineage (GTDB taxonomy): Bacteria > Verrucomicrobiota > Verrucomicrobiia > Verrucomicrobiales > Akkermansiaceae > Luteolibacter. Next base: position 609 of record JBMTCI010000079.1, read on the forward strand.
ATCGGCCTTTACAAAAAATCAAAGTCGCGCGAGGTGGCCAAGAAACTTGGTTTCAAGGTGATGGACACGGCTGATGCAGTGAAAGCCGCCGATGTGATCTTCGTCGCAACTCCCGACACCGTCATTCCTTCGGTGTATGAAAAGGACATCGCGCCGAATCTCACCAAGGGCAAAACTCTTCTTTTCTCTCACGGCTTCGCAGTGCATTTCAAAACGATCAAGCTGCCGAAGTTTGTGGATGTCATTCTCGTTGCCCCCAAAGGTCCAGGTCATACCGTGCGCTCGCAATTTGTCGCAGGCAAAGGTGTTCCTGGTTTGATCGCGATTCATCAGAATGTTTCCGGCAAAGCGAAGCAAACCGCTCTCGCATGGGCTGGCGGCGTCGGATGCGCCCGTGCCGGTGTGTTTGAAACCAACTTCCGCGAGGAAACCGTCACCGACCTCTTCGGTGAGCAAGTTGTGCTTTGCGGTGGCGCCTCGGCATTGGTGAAAGCCGGATTCGAAGTTCTCGTCGAAGCCGGATATCAGCCCGAAATGGCTTATTTCGAGTGCTTGCACGAGCTCAAGCTCATCGTCGACCTAATGAACGAACAAGGCATCGCGGGCATGCGTTTCTCGATTTCCGAAACCGCCGAGTGGGGTGATGTCAGCGTTGGTCCGAAGATCATCGACTCATCCGTGAAGAAGCGGATGAAGAAACAACTCAAAGAAATTGAGTCCGGCAAGTTTGCCAAGGAATGGATCGCTGAATATGAGAGTGGCTACAAGAAGTTCAACGTCATCCGCAAGAAAGAAGCAGCCCATCCGATCGAAAAAGTCGGAGCCAAGCTTCGTTCGACGATGAGTTGGATCAAGCAGGGCAAGATCAAGAAGGGCGCCAGCCAGGCGAGCTTCACTTCGAGCTCGAAGTAAGTTTCTGGTCTTTTATCAAAGCCCGATCCCGAGCTAAGGGGTCGGGCTTTGTTGTGTTTGATTGCTTCTGGGCGAGCGCATTGACATGTTCAGCACTTGGCCGTATCACACGATCATGCACGGGCTGATTTGGGTGATCTCACTGGGCATCTTCGCGATGTCGGCGGGTTGTGCCCATTTCAGATCACAAAACTCGTGGCAAGCGGCGGTGGATCGTCAAGCCGCGCAACTCGGCTATCGCAATTGGATCGTGATCGCCGAGGCATCGTACCCCGCACAGAACCGCGCAGGACTGCGTCAAGTTGTGGCCGATGTGGAAATCCCTGAGGCGGTCGACTATGTGTTGCGGGCACTTGAACGCACGGAAAACCTGCGCCCGCGCGTGTATCTGACGCGTGAGCTGCGCTCGGTTGAGAACGATTTTGCGCCTGGCATCGACGACATGCGAAAACGGATCAATGAAGCACTGCATGGGCATGAAGCCGCGGAGTTGGAGCAGCAATCGCTCATGACGTTGCTGGAGGATACGGGCAGAAGTTTTGATGTATTGGTGATCCGTACCCGCAGCGCAATGCCCTACGCGTCGGTGTTTTTGGAATTGCAGCCCGGCTATTGGGATGAGGCTTCCGAATCACGACTACGGGACCGGATCCAGCACGAGCGCATGCAAAAAGTTTTGCGCGCGGGTCCGTGAGGTGCATGATGACTTCGTGAGCCGCAAAGCAGAACAAATGCGTGAAGAGCGCGAAGCCGCTTGGATCGGTGATGCAGTGCTAGCCCTTTATGCTAGGCAATATGTTCTGCGTGAGCGCAAGTCCATGGATGGCGAGTGGTTCACGCGCATGACCTCCAATGATTTTCTCTCGGCATTTGGCAATCCGACGCGTGTCGAGGCATCGATTGGAAACCTTTACCTTGAGGGCGGGCTCGAATCCGCCTTCGGCTGGATGGACGAAAATTTAGTGCCGCTATTTCGCAAGCAGAACTCGGCCAATCGCTGAATGGTAAGGCTAGGTTAATGCCTAGCCGATCAAGACCCAGTATTAGCGAGTCGCGTATGGTTCGGCAAACACCATCAGGCCTGCGGCGCTTTGAAGTTTGCTGACGACCACCACGTCAAGGCTCGTGCCAATTTTTTGCACCGCATGATTGACCACGATCATCGTGCCATCGGGCAGATAGCCGACACCTTGATGGTCTTCCTTGCCGGGCCTGACGAGTGCGATGCGCATGCGTTGACCCACCTCCACTGGCGGACGTAGGGCCTCGTCGAGTTCGTGGAGATTGAGCACTTCGACGCCGCGCAGCCCTGCGATCTTGGCGAGATTTTCGTCACTCGTCATCAAGCGAGCGCCGAGTAGCAAAGCGATTTCCACCAGCTTGTTGGGGGTTGATTCGGCCATTTCAGGCGAAGATGAGTCGTGGATGGAAACCTGAATATCGCTGGATTTTTGCATCGCTTCGAGCGCGTCAAGGCCGCGTTGGGCGCGTTGTTTTGAATCGCTGTTTTGGGATTGGGCGAGTGATTGCAACTCATCGAGCGAGAAGCGCGGCAACACGAGTCGTCCGTGCAGGAATCCTGAGCGCATGATTCCAGCGACGCGTCCATCGATGACCGATTCAGTATCGAGCAAGATCGGTTGACCCGATGATGAATCCTCGCGAAATCGCACATAAGGTATTACGAAAGCGAAATCATCGCGGTTGCCGCGCAGCGCGAGTACGGCACCAAGAAAGCCAAGACTTGAGAATAGCGTCACATCAAACGCGAGGCGCAGGGCATTGACGAGCGCCTCGGCATTTTCCCTTCGCTCCAATTCATCGCGAAATGCCAGTTCGATCAGGCTGGAAATTTGCACCCGCGTCAGCAGCCAGGCGCAAAGCAGGCCTACGGCCAGGCCGAAGGTTGCGGTTGAGAATCCGCGCAGCGTGAAGCCTCGAATGAGCGACTCGATCCAAATGAAAATCCCTGCCACGAAGAGGCCGCCCATGAGCCCCGTGGTCATCGAAATTTCGAACATGGTGCCTCGCGTGCTCAGCGCGATGGCGATTCCGGCGGCCTCGCAGATCAGCAGGTAGGTGAGTCGGGCGATGTTGATGGAGGGATGGGATGCCATGGCGGATGTGGCACTTTCTCCAATGCCCATCGGCTTCGCAAGATCAAAGGGCAGTGGCCACCTGCAATGAACGCAAGTGTTGCCCACTGGACCAAATCCTGTTGTCAGCCCAAAATCGCGGTGCTAGTTTCGTCCAAACCCAGTGAGTCAATCGCTCCATACCATAGAGATGCGCAGGTGGACTCGAGCCGTCCTGATGAGCGCGTGCGTTTGGTTCTCAGTGACTTATGCTTCAAATGCCCGAGCGGCGACGGTTGGCCTTGATGTCGTGAAAATAGACAATCGGGATTATGTCTCGGTCGATAGCATCAAAAGTTTTTACGCGTTCACCACCCTTGCAAGAAAAGGCAACTCGCTGATTTTGGAAATTCCGAAGAAGCGCCGGATGAATCTGACCATCGGCTCGCGCGAGTGCCTGATGAACGAAGTGAAATTCGTGTTCACTTATCCCGTGACGCTTTCGGGGGGCAAGGCGTTCATTTCACGAATCGATTTTGCCAAGTTGGTTGATCCGGTCCTGCGCCCAAGTTTCATCAAAGACGCGGGAAATTTCAGCACGATCATACTCGATCCCGGGCATGGAGGAGCTAACGCGGGCGCTACGAATTCGCTTGGCGCTGAGAAGACCTACAACTTGCGGGTTGCGGCGATGACCAAAATTCAGCTGGAGAAGCGCGGATTCAAGGTTGTGATGACCCGCGAGAGCGATCGCTATCTCTCTCTTCAGGAAAGAGTGAATTTGGCAAATGCGCGGACAGAGAATGCGTTGTTCATCAGCATTCACTTCAATGCGGGCGGACCTGAGGCGCGGGGCATTGAAACATTCACGCTCTCGCCTGCTGGAGTTTCACATTACGGAAGGGACACCATTGCCTCAGACTTCATGGAGCGCGCGGGCAATGAGCACGACTCGGCGAATGTGGCCTTGGCCACCGCCGTGCATGGGTCCGTGTTGCGGAAGCTGGGCACAAACACCTTTGACCGCGGCATCAAGCGCGCGCGTTTCAGCGTGCTTTCGGGAGTGAAACATCCGGCCATTTTGTTTGAGGGTGGATTCATGTCCCACCATCATGAGGCCCGTTTGATTCACAACGAGAGGTATCAAAAGGCGATTGCGGGCGGCATTGTGGAGGCGATTCTCAAATATCGTGAGGCCCTAAAGCCGCAAGTGACGGTTACGAGGTGAAATGTGGCAATGACCGCCAAGCTTTAGCCCATGATCGCTTCGATCATGCGCAAGGCCTCGCGATTGTTCCGCACATCATGAACGCGGTGCAGCATGGTGCCGCGTTGTCTTGCCCATGAGGTGATGGCCACAGTCGGCCAGTCGCGCTCTTTCATGTCGTTGCTTTCGAGCATGCCAGCGATGCAGGATTTTCTCGAAACTCCGAGCAAGAGTGGTCGGCCCGCAGGCGCGATTCGATCCAGGGCATTGAGAAGGAATATGTTTTGATCCAAAGTTTTTCCAAAGCCGATACCCGGATCGACGCAAATACATTCGGGATCGATGCCCAGTGCGGTAAGTGTCGCGGTGCGTCCTTTAAAAAAATCAGTCACCTCAGCCACGACATCGGAGTAGCTCGGTGCCACTTGCATGTCTTTGGGCGTGCCCTGCATGTGCATGACCACCACACCGCAACCGCT
>JBMTCI010000080.1:0-5219 GCA_049430745.1 Luteolibacter sp.
CCGCCCTGACCATGATCAATCACCTCAGGAAGCCCTTCGATCGAACGAGGATCAAGCACCCCGTCCGCTGAGATGAATCGCAGTCGCCCTGCCTTTTCGGTGACCAATTTTCGGCCGTCGGGCAAAAATGCGATGGCCCACGGGTTCTCGAGGCCTTCGGACACCAAAGTTTCGAGGCGGTAGTCATGCAATGCGGTTTTGACGACCTCGTCCGCCGACGGCACAGGGAATTTAACTTCCTTGGTGAGGGTTTGTTTTTCCTTCTCGCGCAGAAAAATTACCATGCCGCGGATCTGCTCGGCGGTGAGCACGCCCTCCCACGGCATCATGCCCAACTCCGGCTTACCCTTGCTGATCGAACGCGTGATCTCCTCATCGGATCCGCCATGTTTCCACTCGCCATCCACCAGCGATCCGCCCAGCCCCCCTTCGAATGAAGCGCCATGGCATGCGGCGCAATGCATTCGGTACAATTCCTCCGTCTTGACCTTGTTGCCCAACGCAAAACCGCAGGCAAAAAACCAAATCAAAAACATTTCGCGCATGCAGAAATAAGCTCTCATCTCGCGCCCATGGCAATCCGCGAATGCACGCGACATAGGATTTCAAAAGTCCCACTCAATGGAGGTCCACAGCGACCTCGGCTCGGATAGCGTGCGAAGTCCATCACTGCTCACACCGGTGACGATTTCCTCGTCGAAAAGGTTTTCAATGCACACCTGCCACACGGCATTTCCGATCTTTCGCATCACGCCAATCCTCACCGAGGTGTAATCGGGAATGACCCGCGTCGCCAAGGCGTCATCAAACTGCGAGGCTCCGTATTCTACCCCGCCAAACACACTCAGGTCATCAAGCACGCGCCACTCGGCATCGGCGATGACCCGTAGATCAGGCGCTTGCGGAAAGGGTTTGCCTTCAAGCAAGGGCTGATCCGGCGATGAGGAAAATTCCGTCTCCGACCACAGCCCGCGCACGGCGAGCGTGAGCGACTCATGCGGCAACCACTCGGCATCGGCCTTGATGCCTGCCACTCGCGCTTCATCGACATTGTCTCGCATGGACTCGCTATCAGTCACCGGCACATTGGCGATCGCATCAGAAATCCAATGATGAAACACCGATGCTCCCAATTTCCATTGGTCGCTCGCTCTCCAATCAAGCCCCGCCTCCATCGTCATGAACCGCTCTGGATCCAAGTCCGGATTTGCTTCGACGCTATCGCCGCGCACGCGATAGGGCCGATAAAGTTCATTCAGAGAAGGCAGTCGAAATCCCGATCCCAAAGCGACCCGCGATTCCATGTCGCGCGACATTTCATGCATCCACTCAAGCGAGGCGGATGGTTCAACTTCATCCCGATCGCGATAATGATCTTCGCGCAACAACGCCCCATTCACGAGCGATGTTTCAATCCGCCGACCATCATGCATCTCCCACTGATCCGCCCGTGCATTGATCTGAAACCGATCCGCCTCACTCGCCTGCCACGCGGTGCCAAAAAACACCCCGACAAACGATTGCTCACCACCCGCTTCGCGCCGACGGAAGGTTCCTACATCCTCATTCGTCTCTCCCGACAACCACTTGAAGTCCGCGCCCGACTGAAAACTCCAATCCTCCTCATCACCCCACGCCGCACTCCATGCCGCACCCGTGCCAAGACTCGGCACATCGAATTGATCCAGCGCCACGCTTTCGGATGAGCGGTCATCAGTCACCGATGTGAAAACCGACTGAAAATCCCTTCGCTGATGCCACAGCACAGCCTGCCAGGAAACCGCGGCATCTTGTGAGTTCAGTCGCAACGAGAAATCCAAGGCCTCCGTTGAGTTCTCCGACAACTCGGTGCCGTTGTTACGATGCTCATCGTAATGCGAAAACTTCGGCTCGAGCGTCACTCCCGGCGCCAAGAGCCATGCCAACTTGATTTCCTCGCCGAAAAAATCCGTTTCAAGCCTGCGGTCGACAGCCCCGCGCTGAGATGCATCAAGCGCGTAATATCCATCGGTGTGAAAACCAAAGGCCGCAAACGAAACCGCGCGCGTGCGCTCCTCGTTGCTCATCGCATGCGAGGTCGATGCACCCATGCTGCCATGACTCCCACCCGCGAGCCTGAAACAGTGCCGCTCATCGAATGGCGATGCACCATTCAACTGGATCACCCCCGCTGGCGCCTGATTCCCCCACGGCAAGGCCTGAGCCGATGAAACGATCCGCGCCGAGTCGAGGGTCAACGCATCATACCTCGCCCAATTGACCCAAGCGCCAAACGGATCGTTTTGCGGAATCCCATCCAACAACACCAGCGACCTTGAGGCGGCCGTCGCACCCGAGTGATTCAAGCTCACCCCAGCCGATGTGGGATTGGCAAAGATCGCCGACTGACGCCGATAAAGCGAAAATGCAGGCTCTTGCGCCAACACTTCATCGATGCTTCGTGGCGATGATTGAATGATTTCCTCACGCGACCATTCGGCGGTCACACTCGGGTCCATTCGCCGCTCACCTAGTACCACCGATGGCGGCAACCATTCCGCCGCGAGCGCATGGATTGACGCTCCGAGCAACAAGCACCAAGCCAAAAGACCAAGGCGCTGGCACTCAGCAAACATTGCCGAGCTTTGCGGCCGCATTCGCCGGACTGGAACCGAGACCTTTTTCGCCCTTCGGCAAAAACGGCGCGGACAAGGATTTCAAGAGATCAAATGAACCATGAAAATCCTCGCGTCGATCCGACTCCTGCTTTCCGAAGACCTGCTCTTCGATCAGCAAAAAAACCATGTCGCCGACATCCTGACAGCGCGACACGCCCCACTCCTCCATGATCGTTGAGGCCATCGGCCCAAACTGCTCGAGCGCGCAATCGCGAAAACCTTCCAACAGCTCCTGACCGCTCACATGACGAGCCTGAGACCCATGTGCTCCAGCCACGCGCTGCAGGGTAAAGTCCAAGGCCTCCTTGATGAAAAAGAACGCCTGCGGATCAAATCGCCTGTCGCGCATGAGAATCCGCTGAACCGATTGTTCGAACTGCATCGCCTGCATGGACAAAACATGGGCCTCGGATAGCCCGCTGTCAAAACTCTTGAATCATCCACAGCTTAGGGGCCTCCCAGCCTTCAATTCATCCCGGTAGGGCGGCGTGGCCTCACGGCGCCGAATCGATCGCCGCAGGCGCATGCGGTCTGAGTCAGACCGCGCTACCAAACATGCATTCTGATGGATCTTTCTTCGATGAGTCAGCCCCAGATTTCCCCCTTGTCGTTCATCGTTTGACGGACGATCATGACCATCCCATGGCCGCCCCGCAGAACACCATCGCATTGGTCTACGACTACGACCAAACGCTGAGCCCGCGCTACATGCAGGACGATGTGTTGTTTCCGGAATTCGGCATCGATCCGACGCAGTTTTGGAAACGCTGCAACGCACTGGTCAACGAACAAAAGTGGGACGGCGAGCTGGCTTATATGAAATGCCTGCTCGATTACCTCGGCATGGATCAGGTCACCAACCAGCGACTCAATGAACTCGGTCGCGGCCTCCAATTTTTTCCTGGTCTGCCTGAGGTCTTTGAAGCGTTGCCAAAAAATTCCCTCGGCGCAGATCACGAGGCCGCTGGCATCAGGGTCGAGCACTACATCATTTCATCCGGTCTCAAAGCACTGCTCGACGGCTCACGCCTTCAACCCTTTGTGCGCGCGATGTTCGGATGCGAATTTGGCGAGGATGCCGAAGGACGCATCAGTTTTCCAAAACGCGTGATCTCACACACGACGAAAACCCAGTACCTTTTTCGCATCAACAAAGGCATGCTGCGAAACGACCAGGATGTGAATGACCACATGCCTCACGAACTGAGGCCGATTCCATTTGAAAACATGATCTACGTCGGCGACGGACCCACCGATGTTCCCTGTTTCACCGTCATGAATCGCAACGGCGGTCACGGCATTGCCGTTTACAATCCCGAGGATCAAAGCGGTCGCTCATTCCGCAAGTGCTATCAGCTTTCGACCCATGCCAACCGCGTGAAACACATAGCCCCCGCCGATTACCGCGAGGGCTCGCACCTCTGGCTTTTGCTATCGGAAATGATCCGCGAAATCGGCGATCGTATTCTGCGCCGCCGCATCGAAGAGCGCGACAACGCCACGGTCGCCGCACCGGGATTCTAAATTCGCCCGAGCTGCATCGCGCTTTGCGATTGTCGCCACGGCTTGAAATGCGCAGTTTGTTGGCATGAGCACCCTCATTCGCCAAGCACTTCATCACTGGCAGTCGATGCCGCTCTACCTGCGCACGCTCATCGGCATGGCGATCGGCGCGGTGCTCGGCACCACCATGGGCCCCGATGCCGTGGTCCTTGCCAAGCCGGGTTCAATTCTGATGGGACTCGTGCAAATGCTCGCAGCTCCCGTGGCATTTTTCGCGATCGTTCACGCGCTGGCCGGCGCGAAAATCGAGCAGGGCAAAACTGGCGCGCTCATCCGCCTGCTCGCGACCAACACGCTCGTCGCCATCCTCGTCGGTTTGCTCGTCGCCAATTTCTTGCGACCCGGTGAGCGACGCGGACTCACTGAGTCCGACAAGGCAAAGGTCGAAGCGCAGGCCATATCGATGTCGGGGCAAATCGCAACTGCAGAAGCGAATGCCAAGGAATCAGGCCTCGGTGATAAGGTGATGCAGATCCTCGAAAAACTTCCGCGCAGCGTCATGGGTCCCTTCACCGATGGCGGCAGCGTGATCGGCGTGATCGTTCTCGCGCTGATGCTGGGCCTTGCTCTGCGCAAGGTTTCGCCCGATCCCGACGCGACGGTGCAAGTGGTGAAGGTTTTCATGGATGCTTTCATTGCGATGCTGCACTGGATCGTGCAATTGGTGCCAGTCATCGTGCTTGGCGTGGTCGCCGGCGAGGTGGGACTCAACGGCTTTGGCTCGTTTTTCAGCCTGCTGTGGCTGATCGCTGCGGTGCTGTTGGCTCTGGCCATTCAGTTTATCTACTACATGTCTCGTATTTGGCTGCAATCGTGGGTCAGCCCCGTCCACCTGATTCGCGGCTGCCGCGACGCCCTGGCCATGGCATTCTCCACCGCCAGCTCGACCGCCACGATGCCCCTCACCTACCAATGCCTCGTCGAGCGCGTGAAGGTGCGAAAATCATCCGCCAACCTCGGCGCGTTGGTCGGCGCAAATTTCAACAACGACGGCACCGC
>JBMTCI010000081.1:0-5209 GCA_049430745.1 Luteolibacter sp.
TCGAGGTTGCGTTGCGACGCGGCATCGATGAGCACATGCGCGGAGTTTTCGCGCACGCGCGGATGGCGCAGGTGTTCGCAGGGTCGGCGCAGTTGGTTGATCAGGTAATGCAGGGTCGCGCCTGCGGCGCCTGATGCCGCGTGCATTTCGGCGCAGCCGAATCCATCGAGCGAATGAACGCCGAAGTGATCTTTCAGCATCAGCGATGCGTGCTCGGGGAGGAAGGTGTAGCCATCGTAAGCGATTGCATTTGGCAGACTGCCGAACTGCGAGGTCTGATGATCGGGCACCAGCAACTCCGAGGGCGACACGCGCGCGAGTTCATCGGCGAGTTGCGAGGCATCGGAAAATTCGCAGAGCGTGAATTCACCGGTCGTGTGATCGATCAGCGCGAGGCCACTGGATTTTCCATGGGCGAAAACTGCGGCGAGATAGTTGGGTCGTTCGTCGTCGAGCAGCGTGAGGTCGTCGATTGATCCTGGCGAAAGGATGCGAGCGATTTCGCGTTCGACGAGTTTGCCTGGCTTTGGGTTGGAGGTTTGCTCGGCGATCGCCACGCGCTTGCCGGCCTTGAGCAGCCGCGCGATGTAGGCCTGCGCCGCATGATAAGGCACACCGCACATCGGAGTGCCGCCGCGTTTGGTGAGTGCGACATTCAAGATCGGCGCCGCGTTCTTCGCATCCTCGAAGAACATTTCGTAGAAATCCCCGAGACGGTAGAAGAGGATCACATCCGCCGGCAGCGACTTCCGCATGGCCATGTACTGGGCCATCATCGGAGTGCTTGCGGATTCAGCCATGCGCGGCAGTTTGGGGATTTGCAAAACCGCTGGCAAGGATGCAGGCGGGGCAGCAAAAACTTATCGGGCCTTTGCATCCATCGTGAATGCCGCTATCCTCCGATTCGCTTGATCCTAAAAACCGAAAACTTGAAACACCCCCTCCCATGAATCTCCCCATTCTCTACATCAAGCCGGGTTGCCCGTGGTGTGACGAGGTCGTCGACTACCTCGCGCGCAAAGGCATTGAAACTCGCATCGTGGTTGTTTCCGGCAACCCCGAGGCGATGCGCGAAATGGTCGCCTTGTCGGGTCAGTCCAAAGCCCCGACGATGGATTGGCATGGCGAGGTGCTCGCCGACTTTGGTGTCGATGAGCTCGAGCCGTTCCTCAAACAGAGAGGACTCTAAAAAGACATGCGAGATTAGTCATTTGATATTGGGGAGAAACGAAGCGGGTTCGCCTTAGAGCTCATAACTCTTCCCTCCGATGGCGCGCTGTGTCACTTTGCGTCATGAGCTCGGAGCTTCGTTTATTGCACATCGGTGATGAGGGCGGACCGCGGGTGAAGCTGGGTCCGTACGACATCGAGACGCTGATCGCTGAGGCTGACGAAGGCGCGGCGACCGCGTATCGGATTCGGATTGCGCCTCATGAGCGCACGCAGGTGAGCTATCATTTGGTGGCGGAGGAATTTTATTATGTGATCAGCGGCAGCGGTGTGGCGGTGCTCAATGGGGTCGAGCGGCCGGTGCGGGCGGGAGATTTTTTACGGCTGCCCCCAGGCACCACGCATGGATTTGTGACGGCGGATGAGGAATTGGTCATGCTCGATGTCCATGCGCCGGGCTCGCGGACGGATCGGGATGTGTATTTTTTGGAGGGCGGGCCCGAGGGATTTGGGGCTTCCCCTCCCCGCTAGATGCAATTTGCTTGCAAAAAACATAAAAGTGCATCAAGCTCCGCGCATGAGGCACTGGATCACGCGGATCGCAATGGTCGTCTTGGCGTCATCGCTGGGCATGGCGGCCGAATTGAAGGTTGCCGCCCTGCATCCGTTGATGGCGGATTTGGCGCGTCAGGTGGGCGGCGAGCGGGTCGAGGTGTTTGATCTCGTGGGCGCGGGCGGGAATCCGCATCGCTTTGAGCCGCGTCCGTCGGATTTGAAAACCATGCGCGGTTCGGCACTGGTCTTGGCGGGCGGCAAGCATTTGGAGCCCTATTTGGATCGACTGAAATCGTCGCTTGGAGACGTGACCGTGGTCGAGGTTGGCCGCACGATTCCTTCTCTGACTTTGGACGAGGATGAGGTCTATGTTTGTTGCCCGCATCATGCGGCGGGTTCGATCGACCCTCACTGGTGGCATGGCATTGATCACATGCGTCGCGCGGCTCGCGTGGTGGCGCAGGAATTTGCGGCGAAAGATTCGGCCGGCAAGGATCAGTATCTTGCCAACGCGCAGGCTTATGGTCGTCGATTGGAGGATTTGAAAAGTTGGGCGCGCAATGAATTGGCAAAAGTGCCGAAGGATCAGCGCAAGTTGGTGACCGCGCACAATGCCTTTGGGTATTTTGCCAAAGAATTTGGTTTTGAGGTCATCGCAGTGGCGGGTTTGAACAAAGAACAAAACACCACGCCCAAGCAGCAGGCGCAGACGATCGAGTCGGTGAAAAAAGCCGGTGTGCGCGCCGTGTTTCCAGAGCTCGGTGCGAGTGGCAAGTCGCTCAATGCGATTGCGACAGCGACTGGCACACGCGTGGCCAAGCCACTGATTGCCGATGGCAACGGGCTTGGTACTGACGCGGGGTTTGAAGGCATGATTCGACACAACGTCAGAGTGATCACTGAAGCATTGCGATGAAGGAATTTTTTCGATGGTTGCATTCTCCCTTGGCTGGCACGGCATGCGTGCTGGCGTGCATTGCCACGCTCGCGATTCCTCTGAAGCAGCTTACTTCCGCTTCTGAGCCGCATCTTCCCGCTGTTGCGCAAGCTTTGGAATCTAAGGATGAAGCATTGCCCGCATTGCTGCGCTTGCGATTGTTGGATGCAGCCAAGCGCGTGGTGGTGAGCGATGCGGAGGGCATTGTGCTGTGGCAAATCGTCGATGCCGAGCCAGGCGAAACAGAGCACGATGCGCGGCTTCGTTTGAGCGATCATGAACTTGAGCTTCGTCTGCAAGTCGAGTTTGCCGATGGCAAAAACGAGAGCGCGGTATTTCTCACCGTCATGCCCGATGCGCACGAAGAAAAGACCGCTTATGCGATTGGCAAAGGTCAGCTTGAGGAAACGCTGCGGTATGAATGGCGCGCGCATTGAAACAAAAAACCATGACTCACCCGAATCACGAATCCTGCGATCATTGTGGTCACCATCACGAGTTGATGGTCGAGAATCTGCAGGTGCGTTACCGCGAGGTTGAGGCTTTGAATGGCGTGAGCATGTCGACTTCCTGCGGTTCGTGTGTCGCGTTGATCGGCCCGAATGGCGCTGGCAAAAGCACATTACTCAAGGCGATCGCCGGATTGCTGCCGGTATCTGGTGGTCGCATTTTGTGGCGCGGCACCAAGGTCGCGAAGTGGAGCCGCGAAATCGCTTACCTTCCGCAGCGCGAAAATGTGGATTGGCATTTCCCCATCACCGTGCGTGGCGTGGTGCGCATGGGCCGCTATCCGCAAGCGGGTTGGTGGAGGCCGTTTTCCGCCGATGACGAAACTGCGATTCAACGCGCGATCGAGTGGATGGATCTCGCCGAGCTCGGCGATCGTCAGATCAGCGCGCTGAGTGGGGGTCAGCAACAACGCGTCTTCCTCGCGCGCGCCTTGGCACAAGAGGCGCATGTGCTTTTGCTGGATGAGCCGTTCACCGGACTCGACCGCACTTCAAAAAACGCCTTGGCCAAGACCTTGCGCAATCTCACCGAGGAGGGCCGGCTCGTGATTGCCTCGCATCATGATCTCGACACGGTGCGCGACATTTATGACGAGGTGCTTTTGCTCAATCGCAGTCCGATCGCGTTCGGTCCGGTGTCGGAAATTTTCACGAGCGAACAAATCGAAAAAACTTTTGCGACCGCAGTCGCAGGAAAGGAGTGCGCATGATCGACTGGTTGCTTGAACCCTTTCAACATCCCTTCAACCAACGCGCGGTGTTGGCTGCCTTGTTGATTGGTTTCACCAACGGCTATGCCAGCGCCTTTGTCGTGCTGCGCAAATCGGCGCTCAAGGTCGGCTCGCTTTCGCATGCCTTGCTGCCCGGCATCGCGGTAGCAATCGCGGTGGTTGGCCTGCATGATTGGAGCGCGTTTCTTGGGAGCTTGTTTGCCGCGTTGCTAATCGGCCTTGGTTCGCTTGCCGTGTCGCGCGGCTCTCGGCTGGATCAGGATTCTGCGCTCGCGATCCTTTACACGGCAGCTTTCAGCGGCGGCATCATTTTGTTGCGCCGCATCGGCGTGACCCAGGAAATGGAGGACTGGCTCTTTGGTAACATCATGGGCCTGCGCGATGGTGATTTGTGGACGAACTTTTGGATTTCGATCACCGCGCTGGGAACGCTGACCGCGTTGCATCGCCCACTCTTGATGACGCTCTTTGATGCCGAGGTCGCGGCAACGCTTGGTGTGCCGGTGCGGGCCTTGAATTACTTGCTGATGGCGGTGCTGATCGTGGTGTTGATTTCCTCGCTGCAAGCGGTCGGTTGCATGCTGGCGATTGGACTTTTGGTCACTCCGGCTGCGACGGTTTATTTGCTCACTGATTCCACCAACGCTCTGTTCTGGGGTGGCGCGGTGTTGGGAGGTATCGCATCGGCGCTGGCGGTGTTGATCGGTTGGTGGATCAACATCGAGCAAGGTCCAGCCATCGTGTTGGTGCTTGGATTTTTGTTTGTCATCGCATTTCTCTTCAGCCCGAAATACGGACTCATCGCGAAATCCCGGCATGTTCGGTCTTCTAAATCATGAAAAGCAAAGCAACAGAGTCGGTGGCGCTTTTGGCGCTTTTTTTTGGTCAGGCGCAAATCATGCAAGCGGAGTCCGCGGATGAGTGGCAGCGATTCAACGACTGGAGCATTGGCGCTGTTTTGTTTCCCAACCTTCATTTTCATGGCGCGGGAGGCTTTAGCACGAGGGACGCCGAAGAGCTTTCATCCGGCGGCCATGACCCGAAGCGCGATCCCTTTTCCGCCCAAGCGCTCGAGCCAGGACTCTCGCTGCGCACGCAATATTTCGAGGCGTTTTCGAACTACCTTTTCTTTCAGGACTCCACCGGCGATTGGGATGGTGAGCTCGAGGAGGCATTTGGAAAAATCACCAACATTCCCGGCGGATTGGAAATCAAGGGCGGCCGTTATCTGGCGCATTTTGGTGCGCTAAACGACAAGCACCTCCACGCATGGGATTTTGTCGATGCCGAACTCGCCAACAGTCACA
>JBMTCI010000082.1:0-5190 GCA_049430745.1 Luteolibacter sp.
ATTTTTTCATGGTTCTGAAATTTCAGGGGCATCGATGAACACATCGACCTGCTGGCCGACATAGACTGGCGGTGACGCGGGTTTTTTCATCGAGAAAATCACCTGCAGCACGCGGGTGTCGACGCGTTCGGTCGAGGCACCGGTCAGTGACATCTTGGGGATGACATAGGGCTCCACGCGCACGAATTCGAGCGGGAATGTCACATCCGGCTCGCCCTTGAGACTCGCGCGACCGACTTGTCCGGGAGCGATGCGCCTGGCGTTTTGTTCGTCGACATCGGCGCGGACTTGAAGGCGCTCTGTGTCGCCGATGATCATGAGCGGATCCTTGGGACTGGTGGCGGCGTACTCGCCCGCGCGGATATTCACTTGCAGGACGGTTCCGTCGCGCGGCGACTTCACGGTGAGGCGCTCGATGAGCAGTTGAATGCGTGCGAGATCGCTCTCGGCGGCGTTGAGTTCCGCGCAGGCGGATTGCAATTTGGCGTTGGCGACATCGACATCGATGCGGGCGTTCTGCAAGTCCTCGAGGCTCACGGCACGCGGATCGTTGACCGCTTCGAGTCGGGTGAGTTGTGAGCGGGTTTTGGCGAGTTGTGATTCGGCAACCGCGACATTGGCACTGGCGATGCTGATGCGAGATTTGGTGGCGAGTGCCTCGGCTTGCAGGTTGCGGTCGTCGAGACTGAAGAGTGTTTGACCCGATTTGACTTCATCGTTCACCTCCACATCGACTTTTGAAACAATGCCTGCCTCAGGGGCGCCGATGGATACGTTCTCACTGAGTGCCTCAAGGATACCGGTGGCCGAAACCGAGTGGGTGAATGGCTTGGCAGGTGGCTGCATGCGTGGGTTGCTCGCGGTAGCGGGCATTTGTTTTTCGGCCTGCAGTCGGGCAACCATGACGATTGCGATGACGCCAGAGATCGCCGCGGTGATCGTGCCGATGCGGAAAAGGTTGGATAGAATTCTCATGGGGCGTTGTTTCAGTGGGCGTGCTCGTGCACGAAATGCGGTGTGGATTTCTGCAAACTGACATCGACGATTTCTCCATCGTCCATGCGTGCGATGCGGTCGGCGTATGAGAAGATGCGGTTGTCGTGGGTGACAATGATTACGGCGCGGTTTGGGGTGCGTGCGACATTGCGAAAAAGTTCGAGTACGATTTCGCCATTTTGTGCATCGAGTGCGGCAGTGGGCTCATCACAGATCACGAGGGGTGGTTCGTGGACAAGGGCGCGGGCGATAGCGACGCGTTGTTGTTGTCCGCCTGAGAGCTTGTTCGGTTGTTCTCGCCAGCGTGTGCCAAGACCTACCGACTCGAGTGAGGCCCGCGCTTTCTCGATCGCCTTGCGGTAGGATAATCCCTGAATCAAAAGTGGCACACTCACATTCTCGGCGATGCTGAGCGTGGGGATGAGGTTGAACTGTTGGAAGATGAACCCGATCTGGCTGGCACGAAAGCGGGTGAGAGCACCCGATGGCATGCTGTGGAGTGGCTTTCCAAAAACATGGACCTCACCCGATTCCACTCTAAGGGTGCCGGCGATAGCGCTGAGGAGGGTGGTTTTGCCGCAACCTGAAGGCCCCACCAGCATCATGATTTCGCCCGCATGGGCTTGGAGGTTCACCTTTTTGAGCACATGGATGCGGTTGTTGCCCTCGCCGAAATGTTTCTCCACGGCGCGCACATCGACCACAATGTTGGAACTTGTTTCGCTCATGCGCGGAAGACCATCGCGGGTTCGTAAAGGCTCAGGCGGATGATGCCAAGGAGGGCTGAGACCATGCAGATTCCTTGGATCACGACGAAGGCGACCACGGGCACTTGCCATGATAGGAAGAAGGGGGGTTGTTGATTGGTGATCGCCCAGCGGGCGAAAAAGGATGTGAAAAGCAAACCGATGCCAAAGCCGATCGAGCCGACCGTAGCGGATTGCAAGAGCAGCATGAGGCTCAAGCGCAGGTTGCTCATGCCCATCGCTTTGAGCGCTCCGAGGTGTTTGAGGTTATCCAACACGAAGGCGTAGAATGTCTGACAAGAAATTGCAGTGCCAACGATGAAGCCGATGATGACTGTGGTGCCGAATGATACCGGGATACCGGTGTTGCGCACATACCACCAGACGGTCGAGGTGTTGAAATCGTTGGGGTTTCCACCAAAGCCAACATTCACATAGGCACGCAGTCCGGTCTGGCGCGTGATTTCCTTGGCTGCGGCGTCGGGTGTCATGCCGTCGACTGGAGCGGCGAGCACGGCGGAAAGCATTTTTCTCGAGGCCGGTGTGTACTGCAAAGCGCGTTCGTAGGTCGTCCAAATGTAGGGTCCGCCCGTGAACGAACGCGAGGCCAGGCAAATGCCAACGACGCGAGCCTCGATGTCGTTGATCTCGAATCGGTCGCCAATTTTGATTGGCTGCTTTGGGTTCTTGGCGAGGCGGGTTGATGCCAGTTCGTCGATCACCACCGTGTTGGGCAGGCGAAGGTCCTCGATGTTTCCCGCAATCATTCTTGTGGGCGCGCCAACCAGTGATGCCGAGTCGATGCCGAGCAGTTGCACCGTCTTGAGGCTGCCGTCGTCGATTCTCACGCGCTGGATGCCCGAGTAGAGTGGCATCGCCCAGCGGACGGCGGAGACTGATCGCACCCTTGCGACATCCGTGTCGCGCAGGGGGTTGACCTCGTTGACCTGTTCGACGCGTTCTTCGACCACATAGATCGGAACATTGACATTTTTAAGGGTCGATGTCGTCCACATCATTAGGCCGCTGAAAACGGAGGCTTGCTGAACGATCAGGAAGGTCGCCAGAAACAGTCCGGCCACCAGCATCAGGTACTTGGCGGTGTCGCCAAAGAGCATTTTGAGCGCGAGTCCGGTCATTCAGATGTCCGGTACTTGCCCGGATGGCCTAGACTAGAAGAGGCACGAGATGAGAGCAAGGCACAAGAAAAGCTGCATGCGCACTCAAGTCCAGCTCGCCGAGGTATCCATGCCCATCCACTGCATCGCTTCGCCTTCGAAAATGAAGCGGCCGTGGAAATGGGTTTCTTCAAGCAGGAGTGGTAGCCAGTGACGATCGTCTTCCCACATCTGGGTGTAGGGAATCGATTCGACAGAGGTCCATATCGGCACTGCCTCGTCGGTTTCGGTGGGTGTGCCGATGTGATCATCCGCGCGAAAGACATGACAAAGAATGTGTGGGGAATCGGACATCGAGAACCACAGTTCGCCGATCTTGCGCGGGTTGACGGGAGTAATAAGCAGCTCCTCTTGGGTTTCGCGGATCACGCACTCGAGCGGAGTTTCGCCGGGATCGATTTTGCCTCCAGGCCCATTGATTTTTCCGGCACCGAGGCCGCGTTTTTTTTCGATTAACAAGATGCACCCGTTTTTCACGACAAACATCAGCGTGGCGTGGATACCGGCTTGCCACTGGGACCAATCGATGGGTGATGCGGCCATGTGGTGGTGGGATCAACTCGCCGAGCTATAAGCCTCGACGCTGTCACAGGTGCAGACGAGGTTGCGGTCGCCGTGCACGTTGTCGATACGGCCGACCGATGGCCAGAACTTGTGCTGACGCAGGTAAGGGAGTGGGTAAGCAGCTTGCTCGCGTGAGTAGGAATGATTCCATGAATCGCCGCAGACGATTTCCGCTGGGTGCGGGGCATTTTTCAGTGGGTTGTCTTGCGGATCGAGCTTGCCATTGGCGACGGCGGTGATTTCCGCATGAATTGAAATCATCGCATCGCAGAAGCGGTCGATTTCCGATTTTGATTCCGACTCGGTGGGTTCGATCATCAGCGTGCCAGCAACGGGCCAACTCATGGTTGGAGCATGGAAACCATAGTCCATGAGGCGTTTCGCGACATCCTCGACTGTGATGCCGCTGGCTTCGCTGAGCGGGCGCACATCGATGATGCACTCGTGCGCGACGAGGCCATCGTTGCCAGTGTAGAGAATGGGAAAAAACGGCGCGAGGCGCTTGGCGATGTAGTTGGCGTTGAGGATGGCGACTTCCGTGGCCTCCTTGAGTCCTTCAGGGCCCATCATCGCGATGTACATCCACGAGATCGTATTGATTGAGGCGCTGCCCCATGGCGCGGAGCAAACGGGGCCATCGTGCGAATCGAGTTCGCGGTGACCGGGCAGGAATGGAACGAGTTGTTTGGCCACTCCGATCGGGCCGACACCGGGTCCACCACCGCCGTGCGGGATGCAGAAAGTTTTGTGGAGGTTGAGGTGGCAAACATCGGCACCGATGAGGCCGGGGCTGGTGAGGCCTACCTGGGCGTTCATGTTGGCACCATCCATGTAGACCTGACCGCCGTGCTGGTGAATGAGTTCGCAGATGTCGCGGATGGTGGCTTCGAAGACGCCGTGGGTCGACGGGTAGGTGACCATCAGGGCGGCGAGATTCGCGGAATGCTCGATGGTTTTTTCGGTGAGGTCCGCGACATCGATGTTGCCCGAGTCGTCACATTTCACACCGACGACCTTCATGCCAACCATGACTGCCGATGCCGGGTTCGTGCCGTGTGCAGAGACTGGGATGAGGCAAACATTGCGGTGGCTATCGCCGCGCGAGAGGTGGTAGCGGCGGATCGCGAGGAGTCCGGCATATTCGCCCTGCGAGCCCGCGTTCGGTTGCAGCGAAACAGCGGCGAAACCGGTGATCTCGGCGAGCCAACCTTCGAGCGTGCTCAGCATTTCGCGGTAGCCCTGCGATTGGTCGGCAGGAACAAAGGGATGAAGCGACGAAACTTCAGGCCAACTGAGCGGAATCATTTCAGCCGTGGCGTTGAGTTTCATCGTGCACGACCCGAGAGGGATCATCGATTCGTTGAGCGCGAGGTCTTTCGATTCAAGGCGCTTGATGTAGCGCAGCATTTCGGTTTCCGAGTGGTATAAGTTGAATACCTTTTGGGTGAGGAATTCCGATTGGCGTGCGAGCGATGCGGGGATGCCGGCGGTGTTCGCATGTGTGAGCTTTGCGCCGAAGGCTTTGACAATCGATTCGAGGTCAGCCTCGGTGGTGGTTTCATCGAGCGAAATGCCGACATGGTCCTTGTCGATTAGGCGAAGGTTAATGCCTGCTTCGACTGCGGCTTTGCAAATACCATCGGCTTTGCCGAGCGATTTCACCACGATGGTGTCGAAGAAATTTTCGTTCTCGATGGGATGTCCCG
>JBMTCI010000083.1:0-5175 GCA_049430745.1 Luteolibacter sp.
ATCCAACTTTGCCGCCCTATGGGTGGTCTGATGATGCGCGGTTCATGTGAACTGCGCATTTTTCTTATCTGCGTGCTAGGTGTTCGAGCACACGTGAGGCGGCGGTGAGTCCGAAGTTGGCGGTGAGGTGGGTGGCGGTGCCAAAGCCGGAGGCGCAGTTGAGGCGCAGGTCCGCATCGGCGGGGCGCTCCTCGGATACCGAGCCGTCGCATTGCGGGTAGGCCTGCGGTTCGTCGGAGAACACGGCGTCGATGCCCAGCGGCGCGGGTTTCTGGCCGAGCGGAGTTTTGGGAAATCCATGTTCTCGGCGCAGGGTGCGGCGCAGTTGATGGAGCAATGGATCCTTGCCGCTGTGGGCGAGGTCGGCGACGCGGATGCGCGTCGGGTCGCGGCGTCCGCCCGCGCCACCGCAGGTGACGGCGAAGATTCCACGGCGATGGCACTCGGCGATGAGAAAGGCCTTGTGGCGTGATTGGTCGATCGCGTCGACGACCGCATCAAAGCCCGGATCGAGAATTTCGGCTGCGGATTTTTCGGTGAAAAATTGCTGCCGTATGTGGATCTCGGCATCGGGGTTGATTGCTCTGGCGCGCTCGGCCATGGCATCGGTTTTTTGTCGGCCGATCTGACCATCCATTGCGTGGAGCTGGCGGTTCACATTCGTGAGGCAGATTTCATCGAGGTCGACCAGCGTCAGGTGGCCGATGCCCGATCGGGCGAGTGCTTCGACCACCCATGAGCCAACGCCGCCGATGCCGATGACGGCCACTCGCGCGCGCAAGAAGCGGCGTGTGACGGCTTCGCCGTAGAGGCGGGCGATGCCGCCGAAGCGGGTGGGAATGGGTTCGCTCAAGCAGGTGTGGGTGGGAGGTTCGACGCGAGCCAGAGGCTGGCGTGGATTTTGAAATCGACGAGCTTGCCTGCGGCCTCTTGCGCGGCGAGCCACTCGGGCAACTTCGCGCGCGGCACGAGATGGACGGTGATGTTTTCGCAGCCTACGCCGCCGCCATCATGTTCGCGTACGAGATCACTTGCCAAAAAGAGGTGGGTGATTTCCGGTGTCATGCCGGCGGAGGTGGGGCTTGCGATGAGTTGGCGGACGCTTCCCGCGCGGTAGCCAGTTTCCTCAAGCAATTCGCGTGCGGCCGTGTCGGCCAGTGATTCGCCGTGATGCTCCTCCTCATCGCCGACGATGCCCGCCGGGATTTCAATCACATGGCGCTGGGTGGGAATGCGAAATTGCTCGACCAGAACGACCTCGTCATTGGGCGTGATCGCGAGGATGCCGACGCAGGCATCGGAATGCGGACGGCGGACAAAATCCCAGGTGCCGATGCGTTCCATTCGCAGCCAGCGGGTTTCGTAAAGTTTCTCGGAGTTGGGCATGGGATCGATTGATGGAAGAAACATTGGCGCGGGGAGCGAATGCAGTCTAGTGGTGGCGCGCGTCGATGTCCCGGTACGATTTCCAAATTCCCGTGAGCTTCAAGCACCGTGTCGTGTTTACCCGCGATGTCTTTGGTGCCGGGCTGGAAAATTTGGCAGATCTGTTTGTCGATGAGGCGGGTGAAAAGCGCGGGCTTATCCTGATCGAGGATGCGGTGGCGCGTGCCTGGCCAGGGCTTGAATCATCCGCGCGGGATGGCATGCGTTCGATCAGATTCGAAATTGCCGACCTCGCGGTGTTGCCTGGTGGTGAGCGGGTCAAGTCCGACGATGCCCTCGTGCGCGAGGTGTGGCGTCTGATCGATGCCACGCATCTTGATCGTCACTCGTATGTCATCGCCATCGGTGGTGGTGCTTTTCTGGATGCGGTTGGATTTGCAGCGGCCACCGCGCATCGAGGAATGCGTCTGGTGCGACTGCCCACCACCACACTGGCGCAATGCGACAGCGGCGTGGGCGTGAAGTGCGCGATCAACGGATTTGGCAAAAAAAACTGGATCGGAAGTTTCTCCGTTCCATTTGCAGTGGTGAACGATTTTGTTTTTTTGCAAAGCCTCGATCCCTTCACGCAACGCGCTGGGTTGATTGAGGCAGTGAAGGTTGCCTTGGTCAAAGACCCTGAATTTTTCGAGTGGATCGAAACTCATCTTCAAGGACTTGTAGCCATGGATCCGCCCTTGATCGAATCATGCATCGAGCGCTCCGCCATGCTGCATGCGCGCCACATTGCCGAGGGCGGGGATCCTTTCGAAACGGGCAACAGTCGTCCGCTTGATTTCGGTCACTGGGCGGCGCACAAGCTGGAATCGATGACCGACGGCGAAGTCTCGCACGCGCCAGCCGTCGCTGTAGGTATCGCGCTTGATGTGCTCTACTCGGTCGAGGTCGGTCTCATTTCTCCGTCATTGGGCGAAAGGATTCTGGCGGTCATTTCGGGTCTGGGTCTTGCGATTTTTCATCCAGCGCTGAATCAGCGCGATGGCGACGGGCGCCTGATTGTGCTCGAGGGCTTGGAGGAGTTTCGCGAGCATTTGGGCGGGCGCTTGAACATCATGATGCTGGGTGACATTGGTCTTGGAGTGGATGTGAAAGAAATCGATACGATGGCCTTGGAGCGCTGCATTGAAAGGCTGGGCGCCGAGCTTTAGGGAGTCATATCGTTTACCCTGAGGGCGTTTTTCCCTGCGCTTTAGGAATTGCATTTTCCATTCAAAGCGTCCTATTAGGCGCATGACTTTGAAGTTCATATTTCGCGCATTGTGCCTTGCGGCATCGGTTTCCCTTGCAAAGGCGGCAGTCTCTCTTCCCGGTGAGCAAACGATTGCAAGCCTGCCATCCGACGCCGAGGGTCCCGTGAAAGAGGCCATGGAGGCCTTCCTTGGCGGGCGTCACTACAAGGCGGTCGATCTTGCCAAACCACTTGCCGACAAGGGCAATCCAGAAGCGCAGTACCTTTTGGGATTTGCTCACGAGACGGGTCAGGGTGCCGAAGTTTCCAAGGACAAGGCGATGGAATATTATCGCAAGGCGGCGGCTTCAAAGCATCGCGATGCGATTTATCGACTCTCATTCATTCTGCTGGCATCCGAGAAGGAGTCAGAGCGCGCTCAGGCCCGCACTCAACTTGAAGAGGCGGCAAAAAGCGATCCTGCCGTGGCTGGGCGCATTCTGGGTGAGGCCTATCTTCGCGGACGCTTGAGTCCTACCGCTGACCCTGACAAGGCGATCTTTTGGTGGAAGCGCGCGGCTGATGCGGGCGACAACCTTTCGATGATTCTCATCGGGCGTTTTTATGAGGGTCAGTTTGGCTTTCCCGAACTGCGTGATGTGAAGGCTTCGCTCGAATATTATGCCAAGGCGGCTGGGCTTGGAAATGCCAACGCCATGGTGGTCGTTGGCTCGCGTTATCTGAATGGGGATGAAAAATTCCGCGACGAGGCCAAGGGCCGCGAGTGGCTCAAGAAAGCGATCGATGGCAAGGAATACGCGGCTTATTTCACGCTAGGGGATTACGAGGAAAATGTGAAAAAGAATCTCAAGGAGGCCTTGGCGCAATACGAGCGGGGCAAGGATGTGGGTCAGGTGGATTGCATGCTGCGCAGCGCCGATTTTTACATCGAGGGCAAAGGGGTGAAGAAGGATCAGGAGCGCGGCATCAGCATTCTTGAGAAGGCGGCGGAGCTGGGCAGCCCCATCGCAAGCTTCCGTCTTGCCGCGAACATCATGTCCGCCAGCAAGCCGGACCTCTTGGCGGGTTACAAACACCTGGTCGCCGCCGCGAATGGCAATTATCCCGAAGCGCAAAGCGAGCTCGGTCTGCTTTACCTGTCGGGCAGAATGGGCAACTCCGATCCGGTGGCTGCAATCGCATGGTTTTCGCGCGCGGCACAAAACGGGTTTGCTCCTGCTCAGTTCAACCTTGCGGTGCTTTATGAGCGCGGCGCGGGTGGTCTGCCACAGAACATCGAAAATGCCGGTCAGCTTTACACCGTCGCTGCCAACCAAGGTCATGGTCCGGCAACTCTCGCGCTGGCCCGCATCGTGAATGAAGGCCTCGGCATCAAGGCCGATCCACCCAAGGCATGGGCGATCGCCAAAATGGCGGCCGAGCGCGGTGAGAAGGAAGCCTCAAAACTCGCGGATGAAATCGCCAAGAAATTCGACGCCAAACAATTCGAGCAGGCAAACAAGGAACTCATGACGATCAAGTCCGACAAGCCGATGCCCGTGAAGTCGCCTGAGCCCAAGCAGGCTCCCGCGCAGAAGAAGTGACATTGCTCACTGCGAAACAATCCAGGGTGCGGCTCTCATGCCGCGCCCTTTTTTGTGCCCTCGTCACGCCAAGAAGATGGCTTGCGATGCGCGGCGGCCTGTTCAGACTTTGGCGGTGAACATTCTTGTGACCGCTGGTCCCACCCGTGAGCCGATCGATCCGGTGCGCTTCATTGGCAACCGCTCGTCGGGCAAGATGGGATACGAAATTGCTGAGGCCTTCGCGCGCGAGGGTCATACGGTCTTGCTGATTTCGGGTCCAACCTCACTCGATGTGCCCGATGGGGTCGATTTCCTGCCGGTCGAAACTGCCCACGAAATGCACGACGCGGTGGCCAGTCACATCGCGCGCATGCAAGTCGGGGTTTTTGCAGCGGCAGTGGCCGATTACACGCCATCGAGGGTGGCGAAGGAAAAAATCAAGAAGTCCGCCGATGCGATCACGCTCGAACTGGTGCGCACGCCCGATGTCCTCGCCTCATGCCGCGCTCATCACGGCTTTGCTGGCACACTGGTGGGCTTTGCTGCCGAGACGGAAAATCTGATGGCGAATGCTCGCGAAAAGCTGACCCGCAAGCAATGCGATCTGATCATCGCCAATGATGTTTCCAAACTTGGCATTGGCTTTGAGTCGGATCAGAACGAAGTCACTCTTGTTTATCCCGATCGCTTTGAGCAGCTTCCGCTTGCCAGCAAGCATGATCTTGCCCATCAACTCGTTCGCGCGATCTTGACGCTTCACGTTGAGAAATTTTCCAGCCATTGATTTTCCACACCCATGACCGATCTCGCCCTTGCCACTGATGCCGCGCTCGCCGCCGGCAAACTCCTGCGACAACACTTCGGCAGCGATGCGGTGGTCGATGAAGCATCGCAACACGACATCAAGCTCGCGCTCGACAAGGAATCGCAAGAGCTCATCACCGGCATCCTGCTGGGTGCGCGTCCGGATGATGC
>JBMTCI010000084.1:0-5161 GCA_049430745.1 Luteolibacter sp.
AAAATTTTTGCCTGCTCCACTGCCGCTTGGGCGTATCGATCGGTAGCCGCCGACCGCAACTCCGCCGTCTGAGGCGCATTCGGAAGCATTTCCAAAGCCCCAGCAAATGCCGCGACCGCTTCGTCAAATTTCCCCACCCCATACGCCTCATCACCCTTCAATAACAATTCCTGCGCCTCCTGAACCGACACCGCACGCCGCGCCAATTCACGCGAAGCCGCATCATCGGAACCGCCCACGCCATCGGCCTGCAAAAAGCCCGACAGCCAAGCCGCCAAACAACACGCCACCACTGGCCTGATCCATCTGCTGGGTTTGAAAATCAACATTCGAACGCTGACCCAGAGCCTATCGACTCAGGCCGTCGAGAGTAAGCGCAAAATCTGGAAATTTCACCTTTTGCGGGCCCATGCGAACTCGAGCTGGACCTCCACCCGACGCGGCCTCGCGGGCTTGCGCGGCAAGGGCATCCCCAACTTGTCGGCCAACACCGGCAGCACCCGATCAATCAACGAATGAATGGTATTCATGCGAATAGTGTTCAAAAGAACTAATCCGCCGTCAATCCAAAAAATTCAGGCATCGGTCTTCTTGGCAAAATACGCCCGGGCCGCCTCGACATCCCGCCCGATCGCCGCCTTGAGCTCGTCCAAGCCGGAAAATTTCTTCTCCCCGCGAAGCTGACACCCAAATTCGACCTCAAGCTCACGGCCGTAAAGATCCGCCGAAAAATCCAGCACATGCACTTCCAGCAGACGCTGATCGCCGTCGACCGTCGGTCGCAAACCGAGATTCGCGACCGCTGGCATCCACTGACCATGGTTCACCCTCGCCCGCACGACCCACACACCATCGGGCGGCACCTGCAACTCGGCGACCGACAGATTCGCGGTCGGAAATCCTAGCTTGTGCCCAAGCCTCGCTCCCTTGAGCACCTCGCCCCGCACCGAGTGCTTTCGCCCCAGCATCCGCTCCGCCGCGGCCAAATTTCCATCGCGAATCGCCTGGCGAATCCGTGTGCTACTGATTCGATCCCCCTCGGCCATCACCGGTGGCACGGCGATCAGCCGATACCCATGCTTGGTCGAATGCTCGCGCAAAAATGCCACATCGCCCGAGCGACCCCGACCAAAACGCCAGTCCTCGCCCACAGCGATCGTGCGCAACTCGGCACGACAAAGTCGCCCAAGAAAATCCGCCGCCTCCATCGCTGCGATCTCGGCGTCGAAGTTCAGAGCGACAAAAAATTCCAGTCCCAGCGCTCCCGCCAAATCCATCTTCTGCCCGAGCGTGGTCAGCATCATCGCCGGCGCCTTGCCCGGCGCGATCACGCGAATCGGATGCGGATGAAAGGTCAACAAACCCGCCATGCCACCCTCACGCCTCGCCGCCTCCACCGCCGCACCAATCACCGCCCGATGCCCCAAGTGCACCCCATCAAAAACCCCCAAGGCCAAATGCAAGGGCTGATCCAGCCCAGCAAGTTCCTCCAAATGACGCAGCATCAACACGCCCCACCGATACCCCCACCATCACCGCGGCACAAGCCCGCGAGTGGCTATGATCAACGATCGACACCCGAAACACCTAAAACATCCATGATGCAGCAACCAACCAAGACCACACGAGTCCTCAGATCGTCGCAAGCCGGCGCTCTCGTCGGGTGGCCAAGCCAAGAACAGCACATCCTACCATCATCAATGCCGATGGCTCTGGCACCGCAGTGATGCTGTTGATCATCACCAAACTACCCACCTCCAGTGCCGGAGCGGTGAGTGGAAGTTCGCCGAAAGTTGATCCAAGCTGCACACTCACATCATACGATGGAACAGCGGCGATGGCATCGATCACCGACAAACCAGGATTTTCCAAAGTATCAACCACCGCGCCGAACACGGCATAGTTGCCGTCGAGGGCCGTGTTATCAGTCACATTGAAATACCATCCACTCGTAGCACTGTTAGGGTCAGCGCTTCGGGCCATGGCGATCGTGCCACGAACATTGGAATAGCCCGCCTGCAAAGAGATCGGCGCAAAGGTGGAAACCGCATTAAGCGTGCTCCCTTGAAGAACGAAACTTCCTCCTTGAATGATTTGGATGTCAGTCGGGTTGTATGTCGTGCTGCGGTGGATGATCGTGTTCGCGTACAGTCCCGCATCCACATAACTCATGAAGTTGGCAACGGTGCTCTCCATGCTTGGGATATCGTACAACTCGACATCGAATGTTCCCAAGTTGGTGTCAAAACGCACGTAGGTCGCGGCACGGGCAGATCCAAGCGTCATTAGCATCCCGCAGGCAAGGATCGCCAGCGCATGCTGCACGCGGTGCATGACCATGACGCCGGCTGGGAATTTACGAATGCTTTGCAAGGGAAACATTTTAGCGTTTGTCGACGCGACACCAAGAATTTTTTACTTAAGAAATATCAAGGTTTTTCGACACCCGCCACGCCTCACGCATCTTGCAGCCAGGTCTTTGGTTTGTACCAGAGCGCGTAAGGCACAAAGGCCACCGATGTGAGAAGCATCAGGCCCGCGAAAAACCAAAAGTAATCCGCGCCACGCAATCTGGTCTGACCCCCACAAAAGACGCTGCGCGAAATGCTGCCGGACTCGCTGATAGCTGCAGATTCCTCGCCACCGCTCGCTCGTTTGTGCCACTCGAGCCAGGTCTCGGCCGGACGCAAGCAATCCATCCAAGAAGCCTGTTTTTCCGGCGGTTTTTCGGGCAGCTCAATCATCAAGCCTGCATCCCACATGGTCCCACTCTTGCGATCCGCCCCATCGCTGATCACACGCAAACGCGACGAGTTCAAAATCTCAACACGCAAGGGATTGCCCCACGAGTCATTCAAACCCGCAACGCATTCATTGAGCAAATTCTCGGCTGGAAAACTTCCGCCCTTTGCTTCCACCAATTCCACGATGCGATCGGCGGCCTGATGATAAATTTCTTCGCCCGGAATTTTCAACGACGCCACCGCGCCATCCACCAACTCGACGCTCAAATCGTCTGCCGTGCCAAGCAAACCGTCATGACCTGAAAGAGTCAACTTGCCGCTGTGTTTGGTTTCAATCAATGAAGCATGATTTTTTTCCAACTGACTTACCGCCGCCTCGGGGATTTGGATGAAGTGATTCACTCCGGCGACGAAGAAATTTCCCATCGCCACCGCGCCAAGATAAAAGCACATCATCACCGATTTCATCGTCCTTGGGGCCTGCGTGTAGGCAAATTCCAAGGCGACGATCGATACCATCACCTCGGCTGCCGTGAGCAAGGCAAAGGCCAAAATCTGCCATGAGATGTTGGGGCGTCCGCCCGCATCGATCCATTGCTGGATCTCCGCAACAAGCGCGAATGACAAGGTCATGATGAAGAGACCGAGACCCACTTTCCGCAAGGGCGACAACTTCCACACGCGATCAATCGCCGGATAAAGCCCGTGCGAAAAAAGCGGAATGAACAGGAGCACAAACACCGAGTTGAGCGCCTGCACCTGCGAGGGCAGCCATTCGAACCCGAGGAAATTTCGATCCATGTCCTGCGATTGGAAAATCCAAGTGGAGCCCGTCTGATCAAACAAAGCCCAAAAGATCGCCACAAAAACATACATCGGCATGAGCTTGAGCAGCACCCGCAGACCACCACCTTTAAAAACTTCGCGCACAAATCCCATGCCCGCCGCGGGCACATGCGCGAAGCGTTTTCGCCCGGCCCAAAACACCCATGTCGCCAAGGCCATCAAAACGCCAGGCACACCAAAGGCCCAATGCGGACCATGCCACTCGAGCAACCACGGCGTCAGTAGCATCGACACAAAAGCACCGATGTTGATCGAAAAATAAAACCAGTTGAAAACCCGCGGCAACAAATGCGCGTTGCGCGAACCAAACTGATCGCCCACATGCGCCGAGACGCAGGGCTTGATCCCACCCGAACCCAAAGCAATAAGCCCCAACCCAAGCATCAGCCACTGATACGGATCACCGATCAAACCCATCGCCGCCAGCGCGGCATGACCCGCGCAATACACCAACGACAGCGAGATGATGGTTCGATATTTTCCAACCCACACATCCGCCAACAAAGCGCCCAACAAAGGCATCAGATACACCGCGCCATTGAACAAGTGCACCTTCTCGGTTGCCTCCGCTTCGCTGATCGGCGCGCCTCCGCTGCCCATGTGGTGAAGGTACTGCACCATGAACACCGCCAGCACCGCCTTCATTCCATAAAACGAAAACCGCTCGGCCGCCTCGTTGCCAATGATGTGCGCAATGCCCGGCGGCATGCCTTCGACATCAGCGGGTGACTTTCGGTAGCTCATGCCAACAAGCTAAGGGCCTAGAAAATGATGCCAAGCCTTCTCTGCGAGACATGACGAATCGTTCATATCCCATGACAACTTGAGCGCTTGCAGACATCCGTGCGGTGAGTTAATATCAGGCTAATGAAAGTCGCTGAAATCATGGGCGAAATCCGGAAGCTTCCGGATGATGAGTTGCTTGCGCTTGCAGCCCAAGTGGATGCCGAAGCGGCGCGTGCGGTGGACACAAAGTTTGCCTCAATGGTGAAAGAAGGCGCGTTCGACGAATGCGCGAACGATGCGCTCAAAGAGCTCAAAGAGGGTAAAACCATTCCGCTGCATGAAGTCCTCGACGAGCGCCGCATTCCGTAAACAGTTCAGCGAACTTGCGCCAAATGTTCGACTGCAAGCGCGAAAACAGTTTCGGCTTTGGCTCTTTGATCATTGGCATCCATCGCTGCACTTCAAAAAGGTTGGGCCATACTGGTCGGCACGCGTGGACCGCGACCACCGAGCCCTTGGAGTTGAAAGCGAAGGCGTGATCGTTTGGTTTTTTATCGGTCGACATGATTCTTATGAGCGGCGCATTTGATGACATCTTCCCGAAGATACCTTAGAAAGATTTACCGCAAAGGCGCCAAGTTCGCGAAGGGGCGCAGAGAAAAAAGTTAGAGATGAGTCGTTAAGACGATGTGTAACCATAAAAAGGAATAAGCATGTTCATCTTCTGTCTTGTTCACACTTGAAACTTGAACCTTGAAACTCTACCCCAACTCCATGACCCCAAAAACCCTCCAGCAATGGGCCGAGGAAGAGATTCAAGCCTTGCTTCGCGCGCTGCCCGATGA
>JBMTCI010000085.1:0-5142 GCA_049430745.1 Luteolibacter sp.
TCAAAACGGCCAAACAGCCACACCTTTATGGTAAATTCCTAGGGAAAATGAAGCAATTTTGCCCATCAGGTTCAAAGCGAAAAAAGGCTAACTGCCTTCATAGGTTCCTCGCCCAGAAAGATAAGCCGCGCATTAAGCAACTTTTTTACAGCTTCGGGGTTAGTAGGTTAATGACCGAAAAGTGCGTTGTAATTTTTTATGCCACCATGGTGCATGCCATGGCCGACCCGCAGCTGACCTCTTGGCTTGAGGAGGATTCAGGTCGTTATGCCCGTATCTATCAGTCAAGCGCAGCAGAAACCGCGGGCAACAGTTCCACGACCTGGAGTCGCGGCTCCGGCGTGCAGAGCACACCCACCTATGCTGGTGTTAGCAAAATCGTTTACTCCGATACTTGGGTTTATATCCGCGCAAGCGGATTAGCCGGCCACTTGATGGGGCCGTGGTATCTGGATGCGGCGAAGACCGTGAACTTCCCAAATTTTCCGTCGAACACCGCAAAGGTCTATCGAATCCCACGCACGCCGGTGATCCCTGTCAGCAAATCCCTCACCGGCCTCGGCGCCACGGGTTGCATGGTCAATGGCGTTTCCATGTTCGATTCACGCGACGCCTTTTCATACGCTAGTGCCAACGCAACGGACGCGACCCCAGTCAATGGCCTGACGGGTGATGGCGTCTGGAATCGTGATGGCTATCACAATGAAAGCGTCACCTTCGATCCGGCACTCGCTCACCAAGCGGGAAACAATTACCATTACCATGCCCAACCTATCGCCCTGCGTTACCAGCTTGGCGATCATGTGGACTACAACGCCAGCACCAACCGCTACTCCGAAAGTACGACCCAGGCGACCAAGCACTCTCCCATCCTTGCATGGGCGGCCGATGGCTTGCCGGTTTATGGTCCTTATGGTTACTCCAGTCCCTTGGACCCCGATAGCGGTGTGCGACGCATGATTTCTGGATATGTTTTGAGAAATGGCAACTATGGCACCACAAATCTCTCCAGCACTGGTCGCAACACCTTGCCCGCGTGGGCACAACGCATTCAGACCGTGACTTTCAAAAACGGCCCTGCCGTTAGCAGCACATACGCGCTAGGCCATTACATTGAGGATTTCGATTATCTCGGCGATCTTGGTTACTCTCAAGGCACGGATTTTGATCTGAACGGGCAAAATGTCCGCTGGTGCGTGACCCCTGAATTTCCGTCCGGCACATGGGCCTATTTCACCACGATCAACGCCGATGGCACACCCGCTTTCCCTTACACTACTGGCCGCCAATATTTCGGAAGCCCTGTCGGTGGAGCTACCACCATCAGCGAAACCGTGACCACTCATTTTGATGGCGGGCCCAACAAGGTCGAAAGCGCAAGCGCGCCGATTATCAATGATTCCTCCGGCGATGTCACACTTGTCTGGAGCGCGGTCGAAGGCGGAACCTATCAAGTTGAGGCCTCAGTCGATCTGAATGAGTGGTCAACCCTTGAGCCCGCGGTGACCGCCGTCGGCAATGAGGCGACGCTAACCGAAGCTGGAGCAAAAAACGAAAACGGCAGCCGTTTCTACCGCGTCACTCGCACCGCGCTCGCCTCCTTCGACAGCAATGGCTTCGACTACGCCTCCCCGGGCGGTGGTGGCAGTACCTCGTCCGTGGCGCCCGGCGGCAGCGCGTCGCGCGGCAGCACGGTCACTATCACCATCACCCTGCCAACCTCTCCACCAAACCCTCCTCTTCAAGTCATTCCAACGCGCATCACATTGGCCGGCACCATCAACGGCACATCCATCTCGCGCCCCCGCGCCACGACCGCTCAAGCCACTTTCGTCATTCCTGCGAATGCCGCCACAGGAGCGCAAAATGTGGTTGTCGTTTTTAATCCGGGCCCGACTTACACCTTGAGCGGCGGATTCACCATCAACTGAGGGATGAAACTTCACCGATGGATCGTGCTTGCCGCAGCAATGGCATCGCGGCTGTGCGCTGGGAATCTCGAAATCACCATTGAGCCCGTCTTCAATGGCGAACCAATTCGACTCGATTCACTGCGCTATGAAAATGCTGCAAGGGAAACGCTCTCCGTCACAAGATTGAGCAGCTTATTGAGCGGTTTTGCGTTGGAGCGCGAGGACGGCCATTGGTCTGAGGTGCCCGATGTCACCGCATGGGTCGACATCGGCACTCATCGCAATACGATTCAATTGGGAAATTTTCCCAAAGGAAAATATCGTTCCATCCGCTTCTACATCGGCCCCGATGCCGCAAGCAACGCGGCAGACATCACAAAATATCCACCCTCCCATCCGCTCAATCCCAACTTCAACGGGCTTCACTGGAGCTGGCAGGGCGGCTACATCTTCATGGCCATTGAGGGGCATTACCGCTCAGGCAATGCCGTACCAAGGGGCTATGCTTATCACCTTGCTCGAGATCCCAACCGCACACGCATCAGTCTTAGCATGCCGCTCGATCTCACCTATGACGCAGGCCTTCAGCTGCACTTTGATCTCGCCACGCTTCTTCATGCTCCTCGATCGCTTTCTTTTGAAAAAAACGGTTCCACCACCCACTCACGCGAAGGTGATCCCATCGCCACCGCGCTCGTCACCAATCTGCCAGGCGCTTTTCGTGTGAATCGTATCGTATCCTCAGCACCGATTCTCAAAACCTCACCGCCTATCACACCAATCGACCTGCCCGAAAAATTTACGCCCTACCGTTTTGCCATGAGTCGGACCTTCCCCATGCCAGATTTGCCGCGCGACAATCCTCTCATTGAAGAACGCATCGAACTTGGCAAAGAGCTTTTCCACGACAAAGCCCTCTCACGCAATGGCAGCATTTCATGCGCTACCTGCCATCAGGCCGATGCCGCCTTCACCGATCGCCGCGCCACAAGCATCGGAATTGATGGAGCTACTGGCGACCGCAATGCCATGCCACTTTTTAATTTGGCGTGGAAAAAAGAATTCTTTTGGGACGGTCGCGCCGCCTCTCTTCGCCAACAGGTTCTAATCCCTATCCAAGATCATCGCGAGATGGGTGAATCTCTCGATCACCTATGCGAGAAACTGACAGCCTCGCCAAAATACGCTGGATTGTTCAAATCTGCTTTTCGCTCACCTGGTATTACCGCAGAAAAAATCGCGTTATCCCTCGAACAATTCCTTCTCACGCTCAACGCGCGCGATTCCGAGTTCGACCGCGCCATGGCGGGCAATGGCTCGCTAACTGAAAAGGAAAGTCGCGGCCTCGAGCTATTCATGACCGAGTATGAGCCGCGCACCGGCCAATACGGCGCCGATTGTTTCCACTGCCACGGCGGAGCGCTTTTCACCGACCACCAATTCCACAACAACGGCCTCACGGGAAACGATGCAGGCCGCGAGAAAGTGACCGGCTCCGCAGCGGATCGGAGGAAATTTTCCACGCCCAGCTTGCGCAATGTCGCCCTTACAGCCCCCTACATGCACGATGGGCGTTTTGCGACGCTGGAAGAGGTCGTGGAGCATTACAACAGCGGCGTGCATCGCAGCGAAACCCTCGATCCCAATCTTGCAAAACATCCTGAGAGCGGCTTGAAGCTCTCTGATGCCGACAAGTCCGCGCTGGTGGCGTTTCTCAAAACTCTCAGCGAAAAAACAAAACCCTCACCGTGAAAACACTCCTGTTGATCGCGATGACCTCCATCGCTAGCGCCGGAAACAACGTACTGCTCATCATTGCAGACGACTTCGGCACGGATAGTCATTCGCTTTACAATACCGACGCTGGTGCTACCGCACCCACGCCCAACATCAACGCTCTTGCAAATGACGGCGTGCGTTTCACCAACGCCTACTCCACTCCCGTCTGCTCCCCGGCGCGCGCCTGCATGCTCACCGGACGCTTCGGCTTCCGCACCGGAGTCGGCGAAGTCGTCAGCGTCGCATCAGGCAACTCCCTGCCATCTTCCGAACTCACCCTGCCGGAAGTCATTGCCCAAAACAGTGGGCTAGGCATTCAGAGTGCCTGCTTTGGAAAATGGCATCTCAATGCTGGCAGCCCCACCATCACCGCCAACGGGCCAAACACCATCGGCGGGTGGCCGCATTACGCGGGTTGCACCGCAGGCGCACTCGCCAGCTATACCTCGTGGACCAAAACCGTCAATGGCATGACATCCACCGTCACCACCTATGCGACTACCGATACCGTCAACGACGCAGTCGCTTGGATCAGCGCACGAGAAACCGCGAAACAGCCATGGGTAGCATGGGTCGCCTTCAACGCGCCGCACACGCCATTTCATGTGCCACCCACCAACCTTCATGGCTACGGCGCGAACCCCGCGACCAACCTGCTCAAATATCGCGCTGCCGTTGAGGCAATGGACACTGAAATAGGCCGCTTGCTCCAATCGGTCGACGCCACCAAGACGGATGTTATTTTTATTGGCGACAACGGCACCCCCAGCCAAGTCATCCAAGCTCCCCACGTTGCCACGCACGCGAAAGACACGCTCTATGATGGCGGCATTCATGTGCCCCTCATCATCAGAGGCCCCAGCGTCATTGATGGCGGACGAACCAGCGAAGCACTCGTTCACGCCGTCGACCTTTTCAGCACCATGCTTGAAATGGCAGGCGTGCCATTGCCATCCGCCGTCACGCTGGATTCCAAAAGCCTGATGCCAATACTTTCAAACCAAAGCAGCACGCGCACTCGGATCTACGCAGAGCAATTCGATCAGAACTCGCCAAGCTCAGGCGGACGCGCCATCCGTGACGATCGCTACAAGCTCATCCGATTCAACAACGGAAGCGATGGGTTCTATGACCTTCTTAACGATCCGGGCGAAACAAGCAACCTACTCGCATCAGGCATTCCATCCATGGATCCCACTCATAAGGCGCGATATTACCGACTTCGCTTCAATCTCGGCGCATACAACACCAACCAAGCCTCATCCACGCTAAGCCACCACATCAGCGCCGATGGCTTCTCAGTCACCGTTTCCGAAAACCCTGGTGCTACCCAAACGATGTGGCAAAGTGCAGACCTCGACTTTTGGGAGCCTGTTGCCGAAATCATGCTCGATTTTCGCGACGGCAATTTCACTTTCACGACTCCATTGCCTCTCGTCGAAAAAAGATT
>JBMTCI010000086.1:0-5138 GCA_049430745.1 Luteolibacter sp.
TCGAGTCGGAAAAAGTCGAGTGCTCGTTCATCACGGCTGCCGCTGGTCCGATCACCGAGTCGGATGTCGCCTATGCCTCATCGACGGATGCGATCATCCTCGGCTTCAATGTGAAGGTCGAAGCCAAAGCGGTGAAAGCCGCCAAAGCATCGAGCACCGAAATCAAACTCTACTCGATCGTTTACGAACTCATCGATCAAGTGCGCGAGGCCATGCTTGGACTTCTCGAGCCGCTCACCCGCGAGACGGTCATCGGTCACGCCGAAGTCCGCAAGGTCTTCAAACTCTCACGCGGACGCGCCGCTGGCTCCTTCGTCACCGATGGTCGCATCCATCGCAAGGCCCACGCCCGCGTCATCCGCGAGGGCATCCCAGTCTTCGACGGCCGCATGTCGACCCTCCGCCGCTTCCAGGAAGAGGTTGAAGAAGTCCGCACGAATTTCGAATGCGGCATCCGCCTCGGCGAATTCAACGAGTACCAAGAAGGCGACGTCATCGAGTGCTACAAGCTCGAGAAAGTTCCGCAAACGCTGTAATGGCAAAGGCTGAAATGCTGGAAAGCCAAATTCAGAATTCAGCAAACATCATTGCATCCTCATTCAGTATTTCAGCTTTTATTCCTCCATGCCCCGCCGCCTTGATCGCGTCAATGAACTGCTCCGCCGCGAAATCGGCCAAGTGGTCCAAAAGGATTACGAGTGGCACGGCAAACTGGTGACGATCAGCGAGGTCGATGTCACCCAAGACCTCAAGGAAGCGAAAGTCTGGACCAGCGTGTTGGGTGGCGACGCCCAAGCGGTCATCGAAAAACTCAACCGCGAACACGGATCGATTCAATCAAAAGTCATGAAACGCGTGGTGCTCAAATCCACTCCCGTCCTGCGCTTTTGTCATGATTCCTCCGCCATCCGCGGAGTCGACATGGTCAACCTCCTCGACGAGGTCGACAAACTCCCGAAGGCCCCCGAGGACGACGAAAACTGAGGGCGCGCATTCGCATCAAAAACCGCGACTTCCTGCGGGGCAATTTTCCTTGTCTCAAGGGCCATGGTTCCTAGCTTGGGGACTTGTTAGTCGAGCACGATCCCATGCCATCTCACAAGGTCGCAACCCTTCAATTTTCCGCTTTGCAAAGCCGCCGTTTGCTCAATCGCCTCGCCATCGTCAGCCTCATGCTGACATCAGCCACTGCGTTCGCAACACCCGAGAAATCATCCCCGCTCAAAGGCATTGAAATCGCCGAACAAGCGAATGCTCACTGCCTTACTCAATCGACCGAAAACGGACTGCGCGTGCTGATGATCAACGACTCGATGGGCATGGCCGGACTCGGTCCCATCATCGACGAGTGCTTTCGTTCCTGCCCTGGCATCGGCCCCGTTCACACGATCATGGCCTGCGGCACGAATCCGCTGTCGTGGATGAAGGCCGCTCCCTACCGCAAGGCGACCACCCACTGCGGGTTTTGGAGCATCGAAACGGTCGAAGGGAAAAAAAAACCGAGGCAGATTGAAAATTATTACGGCGCCAAAAAAGGCATGCGCCCGAAACCGCACACGATACCAAAAATCGAAGACCTCATTCCGGCGATCAAGCCCGACATTCTCATCATCCAAAACGGCAACAACTTTTTTGGCACTTTCAAAAAAGGCAATGAGGTCAACGCCGCTCGCAACGGCCCAGTGATCCGTGCTCATGTGAACCCGATGATCCAATGGCTCACGAAGAACGCAACGAGCGTCAAGCGACTCTACTGGATCACCCCACCGCAGGCGGGAAATGTCTCACCCGAGGTGCAGGCATTCATCCACGACATCATCGCCGAATGCGTGGGGCCCTACGGTGTCACCATCGACAGCCGGCAAATCACCAAATACCCGTACAAGGGTCAGGCAAAAGACAAGATGCACTTCAGCGGAAAAG
The DNA here is from genome assembly GCA_049430745.1 of Luteolibacter sp. Lineage (GTDB taxonomy): Bacteria > Verrucomicrobiota > Verrucomicrobiia > Verrucomicrobiales > Akkermansiaceae > Luteolibacter. The sequence continues at coordinate 1,924 of JBMTCI010000086.1, forward strand.
CCGCGCACGATTGGGGGCGCGACACATTCCGCATCATCGCCGAGGACCTCTCCCGCATCGACATCGCCAACATGCCGCCGATCACCGCGGGCCCGAACAGTCAAGCTACGCCCGAGACGGATGATAACGAAGGCCAAATCACTCCCGTTTGCCTCAAGGTAAGACTCAAAACCGCAAGCAGCATACCAAACCGCAAAAGCTTCGCCCCTTACGGCGAATGCATGGTCGCCTACCTGTACGATGTCATCGAAGTGATGTCCGGCGAATACGATTCAAAGGAATTGCTCGTTTACCATCCAGCCTACATCAAAAACGCAAAACAGGATCTTTCAAAATTTAGAAAAAACAAAGAACTCGAACTTTCTGTCACCGAACTGAAGGACGAATCGCTTTGGGCCACCGTCACTCAAAACGACGAAGTCGGCGCGGCGGATCACACCCCGTACATCCTTTGCGAAGACGTGAATCGTCACCCAAACAGCGAAGACTGCGCCGATTGCAATCCATGAAAAAAATCCACACAGCAAAAATGCGTCTGTGGGTGATCTGCCTCGGCTTTTTGCTGTTCATCGGATGCGCCTCAACCCGAGCGCAATTGGGCGGAGAGTTGAACCATGGCTCAAAAATCATGGTCATCGGCGACTCGCTCACGGTCGGTCCTTTTGGCGACTACTTGCAAGATTGGCTGCTTCGCAACCTGCCGCAAAGCCAGGTTGCAATCTACGCCTCCTGCGGGTCCTCGCCTGAGCATTGGATGATCTCAAAGCCAAATTTCATCACTCCCTGCGGCTACCGCGAAACCACTCCTTATTCGAGAAAGCTCACAAAATATCAGGACGGACGCAAACCCACCCCGACCGTCACGCCGAAGATCGAAACGCTTCTCAAAAAATTCAGGCCCGATGTGCTCGTCATCCAACTCGGCACCAACCACTTCGACACAATCGAGAAGAAAGGCGACAAGGCGATCCCCGAACTCAGGGAAATCTATCGGCAGTTCAGCAAAACCATCATCGCCAATCGCGGAAACCTGAAAATGGTTTATTGGATCACGCCGCCGGACGCATCAAAGTATTCCACATCGGTCAAAACCCAGGTTCAAAAAATCATCCATGAAAACAATCGCAACCATGGGTTTCGCGAATTTTATTCAGGCGAAAAAATTCGATATGTAAAAGGCGTGTCCGGAACCGATGGGGTCCACTTGAATAGGGAGGCTGCATACCTTTGGTTCGTGCGGGCGGGTGTCGACCTTCGCTGGCAACTCAGAACCCGCGGCATGATGCTCAGATAAGGCGGTCCATGGTCTTTAGCTCGCACCTTTTTCTGTTCGTCTTCCTGCCACTCGTGCTGGCCGGCTACTATGCGATGCCGAAAAAGGGAAGATCGGCATTTCTTACGATTTTCAGCTATATTTTTTACGGATGGGCCAATCCGCTCTTTGTGCTGCTGATGCTGCTATCGACGGCGATCGATTACTTCGCCGGCAGAACGATCGCCATGGGAGACCCGCGCAATCGTGGTGAAAATTATTATCCACTCGATGAAAATGGCCCGCGCAGCCGCATGCAAAAAACCGCGTTGTGGGCGAGCATCATCAGCAACCTCAGCCTGCTCGGGTTCTTTAAGTACTTCAATTTTGGCATCGAAAACATCGCGAAGCTTTTCGAATGGTTGGGTTGGAGCCTGATCAACGACACTCATTTTCTGCACGTCGTGCTGCCACTCGGCATCAGCTTCTACACCTTCCAATCGATGAGCTACGCGATCGATGTCTATCGGGGGCATGCCAAGCCCTTGAAAAATTTCGTCGATTTCGCCTGCTACATCTCGCTCTTTCCGCAACTGGTCGCCGGACCAATCATCCGCTACCAGGATGTTGCCGACCAACTCGTTTCCCGAACCCACACGCTCGCAAAATTTTCACGGGGCATCGCGTTCTTTTCGATTGGATTGGCAAAAAAAGTCCTTATCGCCAACCCCTGCGGCCGCATCGCCGACACGGTGCACGACAGCGCATCGATCACTTGCCTCGATGCATGGACGGGGCTCTTTGCCTATTCGTTTCAAATCTATTTCGACTTCAGCGGATACTCCGACATGGCGGTCGGACTTGGGCTGATGCTTGGATTCGTTTTCATTCGTAACTTCAATTCGCCCTACCGCTCGAAAAGCCTCACGGAATTTTGGCAAAGATGGCACATCAGCCTTTCCACCTGGTTGCGTGATTACCTCTACATCCCCCTTGGAGGCAACCGCAAGGGACCCACACGAACCTACATCAACCTCATCCTGGTGATGCTCATTGGCGGACTCTGGCACGGCGCGAGTTGGAACTTCCTGATCTGGGGGGGTATGCACGGGCTGTGGCTCGCCTTGGAAAGGTTCTGCTCAAAGCGCGTCTCGTTTTCAATCCCCTCGCTGCTTCGCTGCCCACTCACCTTTGTGTTTGTGTCGGTCATGTGGATCCCCTTTCGCTCGAGCGATCTCGAATCCGCCCTCCACTACACCGCAAAACTCTGGCCCGCCAACTCACCCGATGCCGGACTCGTCAGTGCCGCCATCAATACTCCTTATCTGCTCATGAGCCTGATCACCGCCTTCATCATCGCGTTCTTCGGCGTGAACTCATGGAAACTAACCCGTCATCTCAGGCCAATGAAACTCGCCATGTGCGTGATCTTACTGGTGGTCGCCGCCGCGGCACTGACATGCCAAAGTTACAATCCGTTCATCTATTTCATTTTCTGACCCAAGCCATCTCATGTCCGACAAAGGTCGCAAAAACCCTGCCTCAATGGGCCGCCTCGAACGCGAGGCGCTCGCTGAAATTGCCGCCACCAAGGTGAGCAAGGCATGGGCGCTTGCGATCACGGTCGCGTTCTCGGCAATGCTTGCATGGATCTTTGTCGCCGACGCAAAAAACTTCGCTGCCTTGGGCGATGTTGAAAAAGTGGGCAATACCGCTCATTCAATCGACCAACAAAACGCGGACAACTCCGATCAAACCATCTTCAGCAAAGTTTTTGCATTCAATCGTGAGTTGATGCGTTGGATATCGAGTACAGAAAATCAACTCTTCGAAAAATCGCAGCTGGTGAGACAGCTACAACCTTTTGGTCAGGCCGTTTTTGCCAGCATGAGAGAAGGCGCGAAGGAGGTGATGATTGGCAGAGACGGATGGCTCTTCCATCGCCCGTCATTTGATTTGCTCA
>JBMTCI010000087.1:0-5099 GCA_049430745.1 Luteolibacter sp.
ACATGCTCCGAGTCCTTGGATGAAAGTCCCGAAATCGGCTCGTCGAAGAGAAAGACCTCGGCACGACTGCCAAGGTCGATGCCAAGGTTGAGCCTGCTGCGTTCGCCGCCCGATATGGTTTTCTCGCCGGGCGATCCGACTCGGCGGTGGGCGATCGATTGCAGTCCGAGTTCGGCGAGCATGCTGTCGACGCGGCGCTCGTGCTCAGCCAGGGATAGGGCCGGACGCCTAATTGTGACGGCATGACGCAGGTGTTCGCGCACGGTGAGCTGCGGGTTCAACGCTTCTTCCTGCGGCATGTGGGCAATGAACGGCACTAGGGCTTCGCGGCTTTCATAGAGCGAGATACCATTGAGGCGCACATTGCCGCGGGTCGGCTCGCGCTGACCTGACAGCACCGTAAGCAGGGTGCTTTTGCCACTGCCGCTAGGGCCAATGATGCAAAGCATTTCGCCACGCTTCACTTCGAAGTTGAGATGATCGAGTGCTCTCAAATTGGGACCAAAATCATGAATCAAATCCTGAACATGCAGCGACTCGATCAGTGTTCTTTCCTCGTCAAGAAACCCTTCGCGAAAGCGGCAACGCACCGACTGGCTGCCAGATAGGCGGATCAAAGAACCGTCGCGCAAGGGTGCTGACGCGCGAACAGGCACACCATCGACCAGAATGGGTCCGTGGCTTTCGCGAATTTGCAGTTCACCCACTTGACGCTGAGCATCGTAGCGGATGAAAAGAACCGCTTTGGGAGAAAGTTTTGCACCGATGAGCAAGTCACCGCTGGAGAGAGTCGATGCGTCATTCGAAACAAGGTACTCTTGACGATCGCCCGCAAGACGAAACCGATGGGCCGATTGCGTGGCACTGCGACGCAGGTCGTTCATCGAAAGGCTGAAGCCTGATTCGTCGGCAAGCCTTTCGTGATTGAGGCAGGTGACGCGGTCACCGACTTTCAACGCACCATGATTGGCCGCGCGCAGTCGCGTGGATTTGAGAACTTCAATCTCCGCCACCAGACCGAAGCGCACGCGGAGTTCACTTTGGCGTCCGCCCGTGTGTTCGGCGACGATGCCGTTTTCACCCGACTCGATGAAAATTGCCGGCGCGTTGCCGGTGCGTTTCACATCGAGGAAAAACAGCAAGTCCTCGAAGGTCAGGGTCCAACCGGGAACCACCAAGGTTTGACGCTCGCGCATGCGAAGAAACGAACCCGTGCCGACTGAGCGCCCCCGAATCCACAAGGGTTCGGTTCCGGTGTTGCGAACGAGAATCAGGTCGTCGGCGCGATACACGCGGAACTCGTGAGTCGATGCCGCAGGTGGCAGGACGACATCAGCGCCATTTACGCCAAAAATCAGTCGCTCAAATGGCAGTTCATCGCTGCTGGGAATTTCGCCGTCACCACGCATCTCGCGCAGGATGGAAGTTCCCAGCTCGGGTCGACCCAGGCGGCGCATGAAAACTTCGAAGCTCGCGCGGTTGCGGTCGGACCTTCCTGCGGCATCGACCAGCGTGTAGAGTTGCAAACCCAGCGCGAGTTTCGATGCCTCATCATAGACATCACGCAGCTCTGTCGCGAGATTCGGAAGCGATCTCGGATTGGCCACCGCGCGCTGCAGACGGCGCGCGAGCCATCCGTGGTCAACCTCGGGAAAAGCGTTGCGAAGCATGTCGAGGATGAGGTCCGCCTCCATGGCGTTGAGCTCACCATCGAGGGTCGCAAATGCCGCAAAGGCATCCACCAACGCGCCAACCTGGGCATCCACCCCGGGCCGCAACGCGCGCAGACGACCAATCCCAGGGATCAACCTCAGCCAACGAAACACGCGCCATCGACCGAGGGCGGCGATGCGCGGATGCTTGAAAAGCGAGTGGATATTCACCGCGCAGATTAAGGCAGAGCGACGCCTCGGGGGCAAGAGTGGTCAAAAAAGGGGTTTGCATTTGAGCGTCATGGGCTAAGATTGACCGCTGTCAGGCCGCACGGGACTCGACCACTAGTGAGTTCCACGGCATGGACCACCGCCCCTCACACCCCACATGTCCGATTCCCCCAACTCGTCCCAGCCTCCCAACTCGTCCAACCGTCCTTCAGGCGATGCCGGCGGGTTCAACTGGCGTTTTTTCATTTTGGCACTGGGTGCCGCCGCTGTGTTTGGTCTCGCTTTGTTTGGGCCAAACATGTCGCAGACCTCGCGCACTCTGAGTTACTCGCAATTCAGGCAAGCATGGGATCAGGGCCGCATCATCACCGACGATGCAAAGCGTCCGCTCAAGGTCGTGACCACCGACACCGCTTATGACGCATCGATCACCGGCTGGGAAATGCCAGCCATGCAGATGCCAAAAGAACCAATCAAACAGCGTTCGAATTTCCGCGTCGTGTTGAACCTCGATTTGCAAGGCAAGCAAGTTCAGCAAATTTTGGGTGAAGACATTCGCATGGAAACTCTTCCTGCTGATGCGGTCGAACCCGGCGGCGAGTCCGTTCAAACGATTTCCATCGCCGATCTTCGCAAGGCCAAGGCGCTTGGCGAAATCCAGGTGAACGATCTTGAAAACCCGCTGCGTATCCTTGCCAAAACCGACAGCCGCGAGGCGGTGGTGGTCGGCGCCCGCGAGGTGATCACCAACATGGTGTCTCCAGTCGATGCCAGCGGCAAGGCGCTCGAAGCGACGCCGTTTTCGGTCACTGTTTCCATTCCGATTTTGGCGGATGACCTCAAAGCACTTGTCCAAAGCAAGGCCACTTACAACCGCACGACCGATTATCTCAAAAATGCTTTGTTCACCTTCCTGCCTTTCCTGCTGGTGATCGGCATTCTGTTCTTCCTGTTCCGCCAGCAGATGAAATCGGCGGGCCGCGGCGCGATGTCATTTGGCAAAAGTAAGGCACGTTTGCTCTCCATGGACCGCAACAAGGTCACCTTCAAGGATGTAGCTGGCATCCAGGAAGCAAAAGAAGAGCTATTTGAAATCGTCGATTTCCTCAAGGATCCGCGCAAGTTTCAGAAGCTAGGGGGATCGATCCCAAAAGGTGTCTTGATGGTCGGATCTCCTGGCACGGGCAAAACCTTGCTGGCCCGCGCCATCGCTGGTGAGGCGGACGTGCCGTTTTTCTCAATCTCGGGTTCCGACTTCGTCGAAATGTTTGTCGGCGTGGGTGCCTCGCGCGTTCGCGATATGTTCGAACAAGGCAAGAAGCATGCGCCATGCCTCATCTTCATCGACGAGATCGATGCCGTTGGCCGTCACCGCGGTCACGGCATGGGTGGTGGCCATGACGAGCGCGAACAAACGCTCAACCAGTTGCTGGTCGAGATGGACGGCTTCGACACCCAGGAGGGAGTCATCATCATCGCCGCGACCAACCGTCCCGATGTGCTCGACCCCGCACTGCTTCGTCCAGGCCGTTTCGACCGTCAGGTCACGATCAACCTGCCCGACGTGAAAGGCCGCGAGGAAATCCTGCGCGTGCATGTCAAAAAGATCAAACTCGCTGCGAATGTCGATCTCGCCAAGGTCGCTCGCGGCACACCGGGATTCTCCGGTGCCGAACTCGCAAACTTGGTCAACGAATCTGCCCTGCTCGCCGCCCGCCGTGGACTCAGCGCGGTGACCCTCGATGAACTCGAGGAGGCACGCGACAAGGTCAGATGGGGACGCGAGCGCCGCAGCCTTGCCATGTCCGACAAGGAACGCGTCAGCACCGCTTGGCACGAAGCTGGTCACGCCTACCTCAATATGGTGCTACCGCACACCAATCCATTGCACAAGGTCACCATCATCCCTCGCGGACCCTACCTCGGCGCCACGATGTATCTGCCGGAGGGTGACAAGTACTCGACGCAAAAAAAAGAGGCTCTCGCGAACCTCGTGGTCACCATGGGCGGCCGCATTGCCGAGGCCTTCCACAGCGATGATGTTTCAAACGGTGCGTCGGGCGACATTCGTCAGGCCACTGCGCTCGCACGCCACATGGTCTGCGAGTGGGGCATGAGCGACAAGCTCGGCATGGTCGAGTACGGTGAAGGCGATGGACCAGTGTTCCTTGCCCGCGACATGGCCACCCGCCGCGCGAATTATTCCGAGGAGACCTCGCGCATCATCGATTCGGAGATCAAGCGTTTCATCGACGAAGCCTATGACACCGCCACGCGCGTGCTGACCGAAAATCGCGACAAGGTGGAACTCATCGCCAAAGCCTTGCTTGAGTACGAGACACTCGATGCGAGCCATCTCAAGGACCTCATCGAGCATGGCGAAATGAAAGATCCGCCATCGGCTCCAAAGCCTCCGCCAGTGCCCGAGAAACTTGCGAAAAAAACCGAACGCAAGGTGGGGGAGAGCGGTCAGACCGATGACGATGGCCCCATTCCGGGCGCGGTCGGAGCAACTGCGTGAGCAAAAATTGATTCAAGTGCAGTGAATGAATTTTTTCATTCGTTGCATGGATTTCATTTGCTGCGTGTGGGTAATGGGTTAGCTTCATCCATGACTGCTGTGTGCGACTATTTTGGTAGCTGGCCCGAACCGATATGATCATTCAGGGGTTCGCCTCCGATGCCCTATGTCACGCCTTTCACAGGAAGACCAAAAAGCACCGGATTTCCCCACTTTTTGAGTTTACGGAACGTGGCTCACAGCGCCAATGACGGCACAGCGGTCTAATTTTTTAGCATCATCATAACCGCAAACTAATCGGCGGTAACCGGGGCGGCGAGTTTGCCATAAGTCTCGGCATCAATCGTGAAGAGATTCGCTTCGGATCCCATGCGGCCGAAATACGCTGATGGCTTGGCACTCGAATCGATGGGGGCGAGCATCAACTTGCGACTGCCCGTGCCCGCAAATTCGCCCATGTCATCGAATTTCTTTTCCACCACATCGATGATCAGTGAGGGCTTGCGCAATGCGTTAATCGCCGACTCGTCATTCGGCGCCAGCCAACGGGAAACCTTGAGGTCTTCGAGCACTGAAAGAAAGTAGTTCGCTTTGACCGGATCGACCGTTGCGCTCACATCGCGACCATCGGATTCGCCGCTCCATGCCTCGTCGATGAATCGGTACTTGAGCATGAGGGCCGGCGATCCGGTCAC
>JBMTCI010000088.1:0-5093 GCA_049430745.1 Luteolibacter sp.
TCAACGCTGCCGCCAAAGCGCGGCCATCATGCCCCAGGCATCACGAAAAGGCCTGACTTTTCCTCGTTTTTTCTGCGTCCAACTCACTGGGATCTCCCGCCATCGGCAGCCAGCTTTTGCCAACCGAGTCAACAACTCGGTATCAAAAGAAAATCCATTTTCACGCAATCCGCCAACCACACGACGGTAGTCATTTCCTAAAATCACCTTCACGCCGCACTGTGGATCGTCGCTGTGCAAATCCAGCATCACACGCACGAGCCAGCGATAAGCCCGATGCACCAGACCACGCCAAGCGCCCATCTCAACGCGTGTCGATGCCGTCGACCTACGAACACCGAGCACCGATACGCCCGCATCAAGCGCGGTTCGCAACAAGCCCATCAGATCGCGCGCCGAAACACTGCCATCGGCATCGACAAACGCGAAACAAGCCGCATCGGGCATCAAGGCCCATGCCTCTCGAATCACCGATCCCTTGCCGCGATGTTCACGCGCATGATGCAAAAAAACTTGAGGGTAAATTTGTGAAAATTTCTCATGCAACGCTATCAGGCGCGCCTGCTCGTCATTCGTTGAGCCATCATCGGCGATCACCCAACGAATCGGCAAATCGGCCGATGCCAACGCGGCTGCAAGCTCAGGACCAAACGCCTCAAGACGCGCGGCATCATTCCACACGGGTGTCACCAACACGATTTCATGGCTGGCATCCGGCATGGAGCTATCTAGAATAACATTGCATGGATGGGGAATCTTTTATCGCATCCGCCTGATCGACCATGCTTCCGCATCTCCATTTCAAAGCGGCCCTCTGCTGGGTTTCGATCCTCGCGGTTGCCATCTTTCTGCGCTTCGAAGACCTCGCCAAGCGACCGATCCATGCCGATGAAGCCACTGGCGCGCGCATCACCGCCCAACGCATGGAATCCGGCGGCACGGGCTTTGATCCGACCCACTATCATGGCCCGATCCAAAGCAGACTTGCGATGACGATCTGTCAGTGGCGCGGAGAAAATTCATGGAGCGAAATGAGCAAGGGCACGCTGCGCATTCTGCCTGCCGTTGCCGGATCCCTGCTCGTGCTGCTGCCATTTTTTTGGCGTAAGCGCATCGGCAATGCCAGCGCCCTGTTTGCGGCCGCGCTCTTAGCGAGCTCACCCTTGCTCGTTTATTACAGCCGCATGTTCATCCACGAAATGCTGCTCACGCTTTTCGGCATCGCTGCCATGCTCGCACTGGCATACCGCGCACCGGCGATCATCACTGGAGCATGCATCGGGCTCATGTTTGCGACGAAGGAAACTTTTGTCATCAGTCTCGCCGCATGGTCGGCAGCGGGCGCTTTGCTTTGTTTTGCAAAAGGCATGCCATCGCGAACAGCGCTTCGCGAGCTATGGATCCAACACCGCGCCCGCGCCGCAATCGCGGGAACGACCGCGATGATCACCGCCGCATTTTTCTACACCGATGCATTTCGCGATCCGCGCGGCATGCTCGATGCGGTTCGCACTTTTTTCGTATATGAGACAAGCGAAGGTCACCACAAACCTTTCGACTATTACGCCAAGCTCTTTACCATGCCCATCAAGTCTGGCGGCATCTGGTGGTTCGGCACGCCCGTACTTCTGCTCGCCGCAACGGCCTGCGTTCACGCCTTTGGCAAGAATCCACCCAAAGAAGCAAAGGTGATTCGCTTCATTGCGATCAGCGCAATTCTTCACGCCTTGGCCTACAGCATCATCCGCTACAAAAACCCGTGGCTTGCCTGTCTGCCATGGGCGCAAGTCTGCCTGCTCGCCGGATTTTCACTCGCCGGATTTTCAAGCCGATCCAAATTCGCCAAGGCATGGATCAGCGCCCTCGCCCTCTTCGCCGTCGTGACTCAAACCATGCAATCGCGTCACGCGATTGGCCGACTTGCCTCAGACGAACGCAACCCTTTCGCCTATGTTCCAACGCGACAGGACATCGAAAATTTGGAGCCATGGCTCAAAGAACTCCAAGCCGCCGCGCCTGAGCGATCGATCGAACCGATTGCAGTCATCGGCAACGGCTACTGGCCTTTGCCATGGGTGTTGCGATCGTTTGAAAAAACCGGCTACTGGCCAAATCCGCCAGCGAATCTCACCTCCATGCCCATCGTACTCGCCATGCCAGAGCACGCCGAAGCGGTAACCAAGCAACTCGAAGCCTCGCATCAAGCCCTGCCGCGCGGGCTTCGTGCTGGCGTGCCGGTGATGCTTTTCGTCCAACGCGATCTCTGGCAAATCTGGATGCAACACGATCCGAAATGAATTCACCGCATCCCATCATCGACGCGCGCCATTTCACACACGACGCGATGAACACGACGTTCGGCGTGCGCATTCGCGGGATGGAGGAGTCCACCGCGCGAGGCATCGCTCGCGAGTGCTTTGATCAAATCGACGCGCTTGAAGCGCGATTGAGTCGCTTCAGGGAAGGCAGTGATGTCTGGCGCATCAACCGCATGCAAAGCGGTGAAACACTTTTCCTCAACGAGGCAACCCACCAATGTCTCATGCTCGCGCTTGAAGCGAATGTGCAAACAGGCGGACTTTTCGACATCACACTCGGCACTGCAATCGAGCATCGCAAATCAAGCTCAAGCGACGCAGCCCCGCCAATCAGCGGCACGCTCTCCATTCATCCCGACGCACCGGCGATCACCTGCATCGAAGCCGGACGCGAAATCGATCTCGGCGGCATCGGCAAAGGTTTTGCTCTCGATCAACTACGCGCAATGCTCGAGGACTGGGGCGTTGACGATGCCTTGCTCAACGCCGGTGCCAGCTCGATCCTCGCCATCGGCACAAACCCATGGCCCATCGACATCCAAGGGGCCGCTCAAAGCCAGCGCATCGAGATCTGCGGCGAGGCACTCAGCGCATCAGGCATCACGATCCAAGGCGATCACATCGTTCACCCTCAAGGCATGCACGCGATGCCAAAACAACGCTGCACCCGAGTTTGGGTCAAAGCTGGTGATGCCGCTCGCGCCGAGGTGTGGTCGACCACACTCATGCTCATTGAGCCGGATGAACTCGCTTCATTCATCGAATCAAAAACCGAACTCTCATCGGTGATCGTCGAACGCGAAGGGCTCATCAAAAAAATCCGCTGATTTTTCCAAAGCCTCTCGCGAGAGAAAAATTTTCACTTCGACTTCGCGAGCCACAGCCCCAGAACTGCCAAGAACGCGGCAATGATGCCGATCACCGCCCACCGCGGAAATGGTTTCGCTTCATTGAGATTCGCATACTTGTTCGATGGCGAGGCAAGCACACTTGCATCAGCCGTCAGGCCCTCGGGCATGATCAACTCCGCGACCGTCAATTGCGGCTTGCCCACCTCCCCACGCAAGGCCGCTACCTGCGCGGGCTCGATCGCCGATGCGTTGTTGCCGAGCGATTGACGCACATAGGTCAGCACCGCCGCGATTTGATCGTCGCTTTGATAGGCCATCGGCGCCATGCCTCCGGCGATGTCATACTCTCGACCCTTGACCTTGATTGGCCCGCGCAGTCCGCGAAGCTGAATGCGAATGAGATTTTCTGCGGGACCCATCACCCACTCGGAACCAGCGAGCGGTGGCGCGGCCGCGGTCCCCTCGCCTTGCTGACCATGACAAGCGGCGCACATCATGAACTGCACCTTGCCCTTTTCCATCACCGCCGGATCCACCGCGTTGGCAAATGCGGACGACCCGAAAAGCACAGTCACGCAAAACCAAACAAAGTTGAAGGCGGATTTCATGATTCGAAAAAATAAACGACTCATCCGAATGCGACGATGATTTTCCACATGGCAATCATCGATGCAAAAATCAAAACCATCGCAGCAAGCACACCCGCAATGCGATCGCTCCATGTGGGACGCGGACGCGCGGCCGAGGCGGATTTCGGAAATACGATCAACGCGTAAATCAATCCTGCGACCAAGCCACCAAGGTGCGCCGCGTTGTCAATGAAGCGAAAGCCGATCAGCCCGATCAGCCCAGTCAGGAGAATGCCTGCCAGTAAACGCCGACGTGCTTTGACCGGAACAAGCCGGCCATGCAGCGATTCGAAAACCATCAGAAAACCAAGCCATCCCATCAAGCCGCCCGAGGCACCGACTGAGGGAAGTGCGATAAATCGCAATGAACACTCACCGCCGATCCATGCGGAAAAAAGAAAGACCAAGAACACATGCGGCCATCCTGCAATCACTTCGATGCGCCTGCCAAGATAGACCAAAGCCGCGGCATTCAACATGAAGTGAATGAGGTTGCCATGCATCAACGGCGAGGTGAGCAAACGCCACCAGTCGCGATGCGCAGGGTCTTTCATCAAACCCGCTGCCAAAATTGAATTTCCCGGTAGCAACTGCGCCACACCCACCAAGGCAATGAGCCCCAACAAAAAACGCGTCGCAGGCGCTTTTTGCATTTCCAGCCATGTTTCAAATCTCAAGACCGGCACTGCCGCCGCAACATCGCCCGCGGTCCAGCGATCAAGTTCCTTCACCCGCTTGCGCGACTGATACCAAGGGATGAACCCGAACACCAACCACATCAGCAAGGCCAAGCCCATCGACACCGAGGAAGCCAAAGCGCGCAAGGAAAACTCAATGCGCGCAAAGATCGCATCGGTCGGCGCTATCGACCACGCACGATAAACCAGATAAGCCGCAAGACCACCTGCGAGAAAACTGAACCAACGGATTTTGTCACGCGCGTCGGACAGGTTCAGCGCCGCAAGTTCGCGCCTCGAATGCAGCACCGCCGCTGTCGCACCACGCAACTCCTCTGGCAAAACCATGTGAGGCGAAGAAGGGCTCCACACGAGCGCCATCGCCGCATTGCGATCGCCATCGATGGCCGCGATCAGGGCCTCCTCAGACTCGCAAGCATGCAAGCCACCTTTGTAATCCATCCAGCCCCATGCGGGCGGTGCAGTTGGAAAGGCATCTTGTCGCGCCCACACCGGCTGGTTGGGTCGCTCGTCATCAAGTGCCTTCACGCCAGTGAAGCGTTAAGGTTGATCCGATTTTTCTGAAGATTCCGACTTCGGTGCTTCAGGCGCGACAGG
>JBMTCI010000089.1:0-5058 GCA_049430745.1 Luteolibacter sp.
TGGGAATTTCTCGAAGGCAACATCGTCATCCCACCCTTCAAGCTCGACCGCCGCGCATTCTTCAGCTCGCAAAAATCCTACGATCTCGATTTCGAAGAGGTGAAAGGCCAACACCATGTGAAACGTGCCCTCGAGGTCGCCGCGGCCGGCGGTCACAATCTCCTGATGATCGGTCCACCTGGCACCGGCAAGTCGATGCTCGCGAAACGCATTCCCACCATCATGCCGGGCATGACCGAACACGAAGCGATCGAAACCACCCGCATCCACTCAATCGCTGGCACGCTCGATCTGATGAAATCATTTCTCACGATCCGCCCCTTTCGCTCGCCGCACCACACGATCTCCGATGCAGGACTCCTTGGCGGCGGCACCAATCCCGGACCCGGCGAAGTTTCTCTCGCACATCACGGTCTCCTGTTTCTCGACGAACTTCCGGAGTTTCGCCGCCAAACCCTCGAAGTGCTGCGTCAACCGCTCGAAGACGGCCATGTCACCATTTCCCGCGCCGCCGGATCCCTCACCTTCCCTGCCCGCTTCATGCTCGTCGCTGCGATGAATCCCTGCCCCTGCGGATTTTACGGCGACCCAAAGCGCGAGTGCCGATGCTCATCGCGCCAAATCGAAAACTATCGCCAACGCATTTCCGGTCCGTTGCTCGATCGTATCGACCTCCATGTCGAAGTCCCACTCGTCGATTTCAAGGACCTCTCCTCATCCGAAAGCGGCGGTGAAAATTCCGCCACCATTCGCGAACGGGTCACCCAAGCGCGCATGATCCAAGCCGAACGCTTCCGCAAGGACCGACACCGCACCAACGCCGCAATGAACCCGCGCCAAATGAAAGCGCATTGCAAAACCAGCTCGGAAGGCAACGCCTACCTCGAACACGCCATGCGAGATATGAACTTCTCCGCCCGCGCCCACGACCGCATTCTCAAGGTCGCCCGCACGCTCGCCGACCTCGCCGGATCCCCCGACATCCGCGCCAACGACATCCTCGAAGCCATTCAATATCGCTCGTTGGATCGCAAACTTTTCAACTGATCCAAGGAGCACGGTAGGGCGACGCGGCCTCGCGGCGCCGTTTCTTATCCGTAGCTGGAGCATCTTGCTCCAGTCCGTCCATGGAGCGTCCCGCTCCATGTTAAAAACCACCGACAACCATGGCACCTGCTACCTTGACACAATTACTACCGATCACTTTTCTGTGGAAGCGACATTCGGCTGAAATCTCATCCATCATCTCCCACCCAAAACCATGACCCTTTACTTGTGGATCGCAATCGGCAGCGGCCTTGGCGGCATGGCTCGCTTTGGACTCTCTGAATGGCTGTCAGCGCGCTTTGGCGAAACCTTTCCCTGGGGAACCTTTGCAGTGAATGTAATCGGCTGTTTCATCATTGGATTTTTTGCTACGCTCACAGGGCCCGACGGAAAATTGCTGGGCGATGCCAGTCATCGGCATTTTTTCATGACCGGCGTCCTTGGTGGATTTACCACATTTTCAACGCTCAGCCTCCAAAGTCTAAATCTCGCGCGCGATGGTGAGTGGCTGATGTCCGCCGCCAACGCAGTTGGCTCTCTCATTGCTTGCCTCATCGCCGTGTGGCTGGGTCACATCGCCGCGCAATCGATCAACGCGCTAAAGGGTCCTTAATTGCGAGCCCTCAAATTTCTTCCACTTCAATGTTCGATGTTGGAAGTTTGATGTTCAAATCTCCCGCCCTTCTTCCTTCACGCGAATATGGCTCTTGAGGACTAATAATCCCACGGGCGCGATCAACACCAAGAGACCGATGAGCAACCACATGGTTCCCGGATCACGCGGGCCTTCCTCAGGGCAATAACGGTTCAACAACACCGCGAAGGATAGTCCGGTGGAAATTTTTCCGATGAGGAGAGGGATATACGACAATGATGAATAAGACGCCTCCTGCCCGGGCGGGGCAATCGATGCCGCATATTCATAAACGCGCGGCGAATAGAATGCCTCGCCAATGGAGAACACCACCTGCCACAGAAAGATCATCACAAAGTAGGGGTGCACCTGCCCGATAATGCCCAGGTAGCCGTTGCCGATGGCCTGACCAAGCCAACCGCTGCTGAGCCCCGAGAAAACACCCGTGGGCAGACACATGAAGAGAAATGATCCAGCGGTGATAAAACCTCCGAGAATAACCATCGTGTAGGACGCATATTTCCGCGTCAACATGCCGACCACCGGCGCCAGCACGAGGATGAGAATGCTGTTGGTCGCGTTCAATCGTCCAACCTTGCTGACGCCATCGCCACCGATCACGCGCTCGACGAAAGGAATCAACACATAGTCCATCAGATTGAAAACAATCTTGAGCAACCCGATCATCAGCAGAAACACCAACAGCTTGGTGATGCCATCCGATCGAAACAAAACCGCCAAGGTCTTGACCGTGTCACGGGCGGCGTTAGCCACCGTAAATTTTACCCGACCAATAGTGCCTAAACCCGTGGGAAAATCATGCTTCACCACTGGCAGCGGCACGTAACCCTCCTCGGTCATTTGCACGCCAGGTCGCAAAAATGGAATCATCACGAACATCACAAGGTCCACCAGCAAACTGAGCAGCAAGAGTGAATCAAACGGAGAGAAATTCATTCCAACAAGGGTCAGGCCACTCGCGCTTCCTTCATTGATCCGACTCATCACCCCGTCGGAAATGAAATAGCCGAACATGAAACCAAAATTCATGAGGCCATAAAAAAGCGAGAAGGCGATCGTGCGCTGCGAGGGTTTGGAGTAGAGACGCATCGCTGCCACCAAGACCGGAGTGCAGAGGGCCTCGCCGATGGCCAAGGGAAACAACCCAAACAGCAAGGCCATCCACGGCGTATCGGTCGCGGACATGGTGAAGCGCGTGAGCACACAAATGCCGACTCCGATGAACAGCGTTCGACGCAAGCCAAGGACATCGGTCAGCGAGCCAGAAACCAACGTGGCCAGCGTCATGAAAAGCCCCCACAAAGTGATGACCAATCCAGCCGTTCCCGCATCAAAACCAAGGTCGCGGATCAACCACATCGACAACACAAAATTCAAAATCTTGTAAGCCGTGACGCTGAGGATCTTGAGCCCGAAGGTGAAACCCATCTCACGCGGCGCTCCACGCAGCATGATCATCGAAAACATGCCCACACCAAAAACGCTCAGGCCGGTGATGACACTCACTGCCACCCCAAGCTCAAGTTTGTAATCCGCCACCGCAGCCACCCCCGCACTGAAAAACGCGAGCATGAGCGCCTTGAAGACCAGAGCGTGCGGATTCAATGGCGCGGCAGGATTCACATCAGTGGGTGTGTTGAATCTTTGGAATTAAAAAAATCAATGAGCCTCGCCCTTCGCCATCAGTTCGGCCTCCTCCTCATGCGAGTGGATCAGCAGGCTGACCTGTACCCCTTCACGCTCAGCGGCGATCTTGAGCACATTGCGAATCGCCGAGGCCGTGAAGCCGTTGCGACCAATCAGCATTGCGACATCCGCCTTGGCCAGCACGAGCTTGAAACGCACCTTTTTCGGCGCAATTTCCGCCACTTTTAGCTGCGCTTGCCCGGGCTCATCGATGAGTTTGACGGCCACATATTGCAGGAAATTCCTGAGTCTCTCGGTGGTCGGTTCCATGCCGCCTAACATGCACGGCATCGGCTCCGACGCAAGCCCGCGTTGCAGAGTGACGCACAAACACTCGCCATCATAGCTCAACGCTTGCCAGCCGCCACAGTGCCCTCCATCTTCCCGCGCATGTCACGCAAGCATCGCATCACCATTCTCGCAGGGGACGGCATCGGCCCGGAAGTCATGAACGGAGCCATCCGCGTTCTCGATGCCGTTGAGACGAAATTCGGCTTCACGATCGAGCGCAGCGAGCACCTCGTCGGCGGCGCAGCCATTGATGCCACCGGTCACCCACTTCCGCCCGAAACCCTCAAGGCTTGCGAGCAAGCGAATGCGATTCTTTTCGGATCGGTCGGCGGACCGAAATGGGAAAACCCCCCTCCCGACATCCAACCCGAACGCGGCGCGCTCCTTCCGCTGCGCAAGCACTTCGGCCTCTTCGCCAACCTTCGCCCCGGGGTCTGCCTCCCTGCACTCACCCACGCCTCACCCGTGAAGCAGGAACTCATCGCCGATGGCTTCGACGTCCTCTGCGTGCGTGAACTCACTGGCGGCGTCTATTTCGGATCGCCCAAAGGACGCCACGAAGAAAACGGCGAACCCGTTGCGCTCGACACGATGATTTACAAGAAAAGCGAGATCGAGCGCATCGCCAGAGTCGCATTTACCGCCGCGATGGGCCGCAAGAAACAACTGCTCTCAGTCGACAAGGCCAACGTGCTCGCATCATCCGTGCTCTGGCGCGAGACGGTGATCGAAATTTCGCGCGAGTTCCCCGAAGTCGAACTCTCGCATATGTATGTCGACAACGCCGCGATGCAGTTGATCCGCCGCCCGGGCTCCTTCGATGTGTTGGTCACCGAAAACCTCTTCGGCGACATCCTCTCGGATGAAATGGCCATGATCTCCGGCTCGCTCGGCATGCTGCCTTCAGCCTCACTCGGCCGCCAAGGCGACAACGGACTCTACTTCGGCATGTACGAACCCTCAGGCGGATCAGCCCCCGACATCGCCGGCCAAGGCATCGCCAACCCGATTGCCCAAGTCCTCTCGCTCGCCATGTTGCTGCGCTTCTCGCTCGGCGAAAATAGCGGCGCCGAAGCGATCGAAAATGCCGTGGCTAAAACCATCGCCGACGGATTCCGCACCGGCGACATTGCCACCGGACGCGAAGGTGAGACAAAGGTCGGCACCCAAGCGATGATTGATGCCATCCTCGCGCGTCTCTGATCGCGCAGAAAAACTTCGCTCAGCGCTTGATCAAAGCCGCGGCGTAAAATCCGTCGAATCCATCGCGGGCGGGTGAAATGACTCGCTCTTCGACGAGCTCGAATCCACCACCAGCAAGCAAAGCATCCACCGCCGCACGGTTCTCCGATGAAAGCACAGAACAAGTCGCATACACC
>JBMTCI010000090.1:0-5040 GCA_049430745.1 Luteolibacter sp.
CTCGGCCGCCCTGCGTCGTGGCGGCCCGCGAAGCTATCTTGCCCACCCCACACCCGTCAATACCTTTCTCGAAAAAATTTTAGTGCTCTCGAAAGCCTTGAAACAAAGGGTTTGCGGAAAATGCGCGCTGGTTTCGCCTCGGTTTGGAGCCTAGAATCGTCGCATGATCGTCCAACGCAAGGTGCGCTATCCGGTGTCCGACGAGTTGCGCGCCTACTTGCTGCAATTCGACCGCCAGCGTGAGATGCCGATCATTTACAACGAGCTCACTCGCTTCAGTGGCGCCGTGCCTTACGAAGATCCGCGCGGACGCGAAACGCTGTGGCTCACTGTAATGTATCCGCAGGAAGTTTTTGCAGAACTTCGGCCGCGCCTGATTGCGATCTACACGGAGTTGAAACTCGGTCGTCATGCGGAGCAACACGGACACCTCGTGGTGGACCGCATCGATTACGGCGACTTTGGAAACTCCAGACCCTTTCGCATCCGAGTCACCAATTTATTCAACGACAACTCGGACTACTTCTATGTGAAGCACGCAGATGCCTCGCGCATTTACGGTCTCGAGCTCGAGCACGTGCTTTCGCCCAACCGCATCAACTACCTAGTGAACGGCAATACACTCATTGAGGAACACATTGCCGGCGTGCCTGGAGACACTTTTATTCGCGAATACCTTAATCAGCCCGGCCTAAACAAAGTTCGCATCGCGAAAGAATTCACGAAATTCAACGAGCGCACTTTCATTCGACTGTTGGGCGACATGCGGAGCGTCAACTACGTCGTCGACATCACGCCCGACTTTGAAGAGGTTCAGTACCGCGTGCGTGCAATCGATTTCGACCAACAGTCGTACGAGGGAAGTGGCAATACCTACCTTGCCTTTCGATACCGATCCAACCGCGAGGTCACGCGACTCGCCTTTCAGGTACTCAATCGAAAAACGATCGACCAGTATGTCGCCGAGGAGCATTCGCAGATGGCGCGGCGCGCAAAGGTCGAAAGCGTGCGGCTACGAGCCTTGCTCGACATCATGAGCCGCGAAGAAATTGCGCCTCGCGAGCATGTTTTGACGCTTGCGGCAGAGCTCAACCGCATGCACGGCACCAACGAATTTCTCGACTGCCGTAGCATGGGCGAACTGACCGCGCGTCACATTTGCACCATGCTGGAAATTGAACCCATAAGCTGATTCCAGCCAGCCGATCTTTTCACACTGCTTACCATGACCGAAACTAACTCCAAGCGGCTGTTCTTGCTCGATGGCATGGCGCTCATTTACCGCGCTCACTTTGCTCTGATACAATCGCCGATTCGCAACTCGAAGGGAGTCAATACTTCGGCCTTGTATGGTTTCATCAACACACTGTTGGCGATTCTCGAAAAGGAAAACCCGACGCATCTCGGGGTCGCCTTCGACACATCGGCACCGACACCGCGCCATGTCAAATTTCCCGCCTACAAGGCTCAGCGCGATGAAATGCCCGAAGAGTTGGCGGCAGCCATTCCGAACGTGAAAAACCTTTGCCGCGCGTTTCACATTCCGGTGCTGGAAATCGATGGCTTTGAGGCCGATGACATCATCGGCACTCTGGTCAAACGCGCGGAAACCCAAGGCATTGAGTCGTTCATGGTCACGCCCGACAAGGACTTTGCGCAGTTGCTTTCGCCGCACACCTTCATGTGGAAGCCGGGCCGCAAAGGTGACGAGCATGCGGTGATCGGATTGACGCAATTGCCCGAAATATGGGGCGTGTCGGAGCCGCATCAGATCATCGACCTGCTGGGCCTGATGGGTGATGCGTCCGACAATATTCCCGGTGTGCCAGGCATCGGCCCGAAGACCGCACAGAAACTCATTGCGGAGTTTGGCTCGGTGGAAAAATTGATCGAGAATTCCGCCGCGCTCAAAGGCCGACAAAAGGAACTGGTCGAGACTCATTCCGACCAAGCCCTGCTCTCCAAGGAGCTTGCCACTATCATCACCGATGTGCCTGTCGAGGTCACTTGGGAGGATCTGAAATTGTGTCCGCGCGATGACGAAGCCGTGAAGGCGCTCTTTAATGAATTCGAGTTTCGTTCACTCAGCAAAAGGCTTTTTGGCAATGGCATACATGCAAGTGTTCCCGAGAAAAACGAGGAAGACATCCCTACCCTCTTCGAGACAAGGCTCACCATTCGAAATGTAGAGCACAGCTATCAACTAGCCGACTCCAACGAGTTGCAGGAGCAACTTTTTGCAGAGCTCAAGGAACAATCGTCTTTCTGCTTCGACATTGAGACCACTTCGCTTGATCGCTTTGGCGCAAAGTTGCTGGGCATCGCGTTTTCGTGGAAAGAGCACGAGGCATGGTATCTGCCTTACGCTGACAAGTTAAAACATGCCATCCAGAACGTCTTGGTCAGCCCAGCACAGAAAATCGGACACAACCTCAAGTATGATCTAGCTGTGCTTCATCAGCACGGCATCCAAGTCGCAGGACCTTTCTTCGACACGATGCTTGCCGACACCTTGGTCGCACCTGAGCGCAGGCACTCGATGGATTATCTGGCGGAAATTTTGCTCAATTACTCTCCGATCAAGCTCGTCGACATCGCGCCACAAAACGATGCGCAGGAAAACTCCGGTTCCGACGACCTTTTTGCATTCGTCGCCAAAAGCAAGTCAGCCAAAGAACTCGATGTCGCGGCCATTGCAATCGAGAAGCTCGCCGAATACGCGGCGGAAGATGCCGACATCACCTTGCAGCTCGCGGGGAAAATCCGCCCCCTACTCGAAGGCTCCGGGCAACAAAAGATTTACGATCAAATCGAAGGCCCACTATTGCCTGTGCTCACGCGTATGGAGATGGAGGGCATCGCAATTGACACTGACGCGCTGGCAAACATCGGCGTTGAACTGCAGCAACAAATCGATCGACTGGCACAGAGCATCCAGCAGCACGCAGGCAAATCCTTCAACATCGCCTCACCCAAACAACTCGGCGAAATACTCTTTGATCACCTCGGGCTCATCGACAAGGCGAAGAAAACCAAAACCGGTCAGTACAAAACCGACGAGCAGACGCTCGCCACGCTTGAGGGCAAGCATCCGATCATTGGCGACATCCTGGCATGGCGCGAGGCCACCAAACTCAAATCGACCTACCTCGACGCGCTACCAAACCACATCGTGCCATCAACCGGCCGCGTCCACACTCACTTTCATCAACTCGTCGCCGCCACCGGCCGCCTCGCCTCATCCGACCCCAACCTTCAGAACATTCCCGTCCGCTCCGAAGCCGGCCGCGGCATCCGCAAGGCTTTTGTCCCGCGAAAGGGCTTCACACTCCTTTCCTGCGACTACTCGCAGATCGAGCTGCGCATCATGGCGGCACTCGCCAACGACGCGACGATGATCGAGGCCTTCAAAAACAATGCCGACATCCACAGCATCACCGCCGCGAAAGTTTTTGGCGTGGCACAGGATGCCGTCACCAACGACATGCGGCGCACCGCCAAGATGGTCAACTTCGGCATCATCTACGGCATCTCGGCCTTCGGTCTTTCGCAGCGCCTCGCCATTCCTCGCACGGAAGCCGCGTCGATCATCGAGGCCTACTTCCGCGAGTACCCGGCCATCAAGGCCTTCATGGAAAACACCATCGCAGAAGCCCGCGATCGCGGCTTTGTCGAAACCCTTAGCGGTCGTCGCCGCTATTTCGCCGACATCAACTCTGGCAACCAAAACATCCGATCCAACGCCGAGCGGGCGGCGATCAACACCCCGATCCAAGGCACCGCAGCCGACATGATCAAACTCGCCATGATCCGCATCGACCAACTACTAGGATCATCGTACCAAAGCCGTATGCTGCTGCAGGTGCACGATGAATTGGTCTTTGATCTCGCGCCCGACGAGGAGTCGGAGCTTATTCCAAAGATTCTCGACGCCATGAAGACCGCTCTGACTCTGCCCAACGGCGTACCAATCGAAGTCGAGCACGGGACGGGCCCGAATTGGCTGGCCGCGCATTGAAGTGCAAAGTGAGAGTAATGCAGCAGGCACACAAAAGCACCTGCCGCGACAAAGGATGGATCACCAATCGACCGTCACACCGGCATAAAATCCGGTGCCCGCGCCTTTGATGAGAGGGGCGCCATACAATGAATTACCGCCGAAAAGTTTATAGTCCTCGTTTAGAAGATTCTCGACGCGCGCGTGGAGCTTCACGTTTTCGGTGAGCTGATAGGAGCCAAAGACCCGGGCGACGGTATAGGCATCAATCGGATCGCCACCCCATGAGTGACTTGCCAAATGCGTCGCGCCGATGCCGATCAATGATTTTTCCGTCACCTTCCAATCGAGCGAAGCAGTCGCAGCGTTGCGTGGTTGATCATCGAGACTCTCGTGCAGCCATGTCCATGCCACTCGATAAGAGACCGTCTCATCCAGCACTCCGCCGCGCACCGCAAACTCCGTGCCCTGGGCGCGTGTTTGACTCGCGATGTTGACAGGAGGTTGTTGGAGCGAATCGATCTTGTCCTGAACATGATTTTCAAACCATGTCACCTCAAATTGATGGCCTAGGATCTCGTGCGTGATACCGATGTCCCAACCGATGGCGGACTCAGCCTCCAGGTTCGGATTGCCCACCCCCCATGAAGAACCAAAGAGGTCAATGTAGGTCGGCGTACGAAATGAAGTGCCAATGCCGCCGCGAATCGAGGTCGAAGGCACGAGCTCTTGGATCGCTCCAAGTCGCCAAGTCAATTCATCGCCATAGGCCTCATAGTCCTCCCAGCGTAGCGCGGCGGTGGTGGTCAGCTTGTCGGTCGCATCCCATTCGAGCGCGGAGTGAATGCCATAACGGTCGCGCTCTTCATCCACGCCAATGGTGCTCTCGTAATTGCTGCGATGACCATAAGCGCCAGCGAGGATTCGAAAATCATCCGACAATTTGATCTCATGGTCGGCCGAGATACTGGCATCACGCAAGTCGCTTCCATAGGTGCCACCCGAATAATCACTGTCGTAAAATTCCTGATGATATCCGGCAA
>JBMTCI010000091.1:0-5016 GCA_049430745.1 Luteolibacter sp.
GTCGACGACACCCACAGCGCGTTGTCGGCGGATTTCATCAACCACACACGAAACTGCAGACGACCCTTTGCGTCGGTGATGCATGACGGCAGTGAAAATGCATTTTCCTCGAGCTTGCGCACATCCTGCGTCACCTGCCCATTGAGAAACCTGACCGCATCAGGCCCGCGAAATTCCAGCAAGGCGGGGACCCCGCAATCAATCCTCGCTCTCACGCTCATTGCTTGCGTTGCAAAGCCAAATTGACGAGCTGCGCCGCAATTTGGCGGATCTCGCGCATCATTTCGGGTGTTGGGGCCTGACCCTCCTGCAGCGTCATTTCCGTGCGAAGACCTGCGAGCAAATCACGCATCGCGAGGTAGTTTGGCCTTTCGGAAATGCGCGGCTCAAGTCCGGCGATCGACTCGGTGTAATAATCCGCAATGTCCTCACGCATGACTTTGCGAGCACGCTCTTCGGAGAACTGCTTGTCCACCGCAACAGTCGACACCTCCAGAGCTCGGATCCATCCACCCATCGAGATCAGGTGCGCGAGGTCCGCGTCCTTGAGCGAAACCAACTCGGCTTCGACATCGCGCTGCGTGGCGGCGAGTTCCTTTTTGAGCTGGGCGACATCAGGCTTCTTCGCGCTGTCGAGCAAGCTAGCAGCGTGACGGTTCACGCGGTCACCCGCACCAAGCGCCTTGCCATAACGCGTGAGATCAGCGGCGAGGGTTTCGACCTTTTCCAACTGCTCGGCCTGCACGACCAGGAAACCATTGGCGATCAAAAATCCCAACTCGATGGCAAGGTCCGCTCGGTCGAGCGGCATACGATCGGGCATCGCGCGCTCGGTCTCCACCAAAGGCAGCGGCATCAGAAACTGTAGCGTGTCGAAAAGTTTGGAAATCGAAGGCGCAGTGAATTCGTTGATGCCCAATTCTTCGCGCATGTGTTCCTCATCGAGCAGGTCGGCAGGAATCTCACCAGGTTCGCCCTCATTCGCTGGCTCCGAATTCTCCGCAGTCTGCTCAGCGGGCGGCGCTTGCTCGGGTGTATCTTGAACAGGAGTCTCTTGTGCCGGTGCTTGCTGTGGTTCGGGAGCAAGCTCTTGCGCAGGTGGGGCCGGTTCAGACGCAGCATCTTGCGGGGGCGCGTCCTGAACAGGCGCGGCTTCCTGCGGTGAAGTTTCCTGCGCCGACACCTCTTGAGCGTGAAGCGGAAGTGCGATCGCAACCGAAACGGATAGCCAGCAGACCAGACGATGGATCATGCGCGAGGATGGCACGCCCCATACAAATTCGCAACAGACAAAAAAACACCTCCCATGCCATTTTGAGGCATGGGAGGTGTGTTTCACCCTCGCGGGTGCTTTTGATGGGTTATTGAATGATCAGTCGCTTTAGTAAGCGCCGAGTCCGCTCTTGCGGCCTTTGCCTTTGGGCGACTTGACCGCTTTCACTGCCTTGCCTGACTTGCTGGCATAGCTGGTCGGTTCTTCGCGCAACATCGGATTGGTACCGAAGTGCTCGGCGGCATCAAGCCACTGACGCACTGCGAGACGCAGAACGGCAGATCGCGAGATAGCCATCTTGTTGGCGAGTTGATCGACACGCGCCTGAAGTTCGGCGGGCAGTCGGACGGGTATTGGATCCATGGTCTTTTTGTACATCGGTGTTACATTGTTGCGATTTTCTGGCTCGGCATCAAGAATTCATTAGGTATTTGGCCTATCTACTAATGCTAATGTCTCTAAATATACAATGGTCAAAATTTATCTACATGACAAGCGTATTCATTGCGTTACTTGACATTTGTTCACCCGCCGCAAATTCCGCCGAATCAAAACCGGCGAAGCCCTGCAATAATCAAGAATTCATGGGTTTTTTCGACCTATCACCATGAAAGATATTTAGCCATGCTCGCGAAAATCAGAGCGAAATCAAAAAAATGCGCCGCGCCAATCGCACATCGCTTGCAAATCACAATGCATCAATTGCCGCCATGATGCGTTTGGCAATTTGGTCGTAGTCGGACTTTCCCTTAACCGATTCCAGCTCCTGCGGCGTGAGTCGGATGGCCGGCCCAATGCTGACAGTGATGCGCGAAAAACGAATACGACCCGAGCCACGCGGCAAGGCTTCGCGCGCTCCACGAATGCGCACGGGTTGAATCGGTACGCCCGACTTGGCGGCGATGAGACCAATGCCCGGCGCGGCTTCGCCGATCGAACCATCGTGCGTGCGCGAGCCCTCGGGAAAGATCAACACGCGATGACCCTCCTTAAGTTTGCGAATGATGGTTTTGAGGCTCGCCATGTCGGGCCGGTCTTGGTCGACAGGAATCGCATTCCATCGCGCGTAAAGCCATTTGCCAAAACCACGAAAGAGCGTCTTGCGCGCGAGATAAGTCATCTCGGTTTTGTACAAATTTCCAATGAGTGGCGGATCGAGATAACTTTGATGGTTTGATGCGACCAACACCGGTCCTTCGGTGATGAGGTTTTCTTCACCGATCACGCGCATGCCAAAGAGCGTGCGAAACGATGAACCGAAAGACATCCAGCCAAGCCAATAGAGCCAATTCATGGGGAACGATTTGCCAGTGATCGGAGTTATAAAAATTTCAAATGGGTCCGCGCGCTCGATGGTTCGGAATGTTTTTGTTTTGTCTCAAGCTTTGAGCCCTTGATGACGAAGAATCTCGATGGCCGCATCGACTGCGCCATCGATGCTGAGATCGGATGTATCAAGACGAGTGGCACCTAGAGCAACAACAAGCGGAGCGGTCTGACGCGAGCTGTCGGCAGCATCGCGGCTGGCAATCGAGTCGACCTCGCCCGCGGCCTTGCGGCGTGCGGCGCGAATTTCTTCAGCAGCGTCGATGTAGATTTTGTAAGGCGTGTCGGGAAAAACAACCGAGCCAATGTCGCGACCTTCCATCACCACATTCGAGTGGCGAGTGTATCCGCGTTGCAGCCCGATGAGTGCCGCACGCACTTCGGGAATCGCTGATATGGCCGAGACATTGGCATTCACTTTCTCACTGCGCAGTTCTTCGCCGGGGTCGATGCCATCGATGGTGATGGTCGAGCTGATCCCATCGTGACCGCATGCGATGCGGATGCGCTGAATAAGCTGCGTCACCGCCGCGCTGTCTTGCGGATCGATGTGCTCGCTGAGCACCTTCCATGTCACCGCGCGATACATGGCACCTGAGTTGACCATCACAAGCCCAAGCCTTTGCGCCAACCGTTTGGCGACCGTGCTCTTGCCGGATGCGGCGGGCCCATCGATGGCGATGGCAAAATGCGTGGAGTCGGTCGCGTTCACAAAAGGCGTGTGGTTGGCAGTGCGAAATCGGCAGGCAATGTTTTTTCGCGGCAAATGGCATCAAGATGGTGCGCGAAACCAGGGTAAGAGGTGTTCACGCAATCGGTGTTGCGGATCACCGTTTCACCTGAAGCAAAGAGTCCTGCAATGGCGAAGGCCATGGCGATGCGATGGTCGCCGAAGCTGTCAAGTTCCGCCGCGCACAAGGGAGATCCACCAGTGATTTCCATGCCATCATCATACTCGGTCACATTGCCACCCATCGCGCGGAGGTTGTTGACAACCGTCGTGATGCGGTCGGTTTCCTTCACGCGAAGTTCGCTGGCCTTGCGAATGACCGTGGTGCCGTCGGCCAGCGCGGCAGCAACGGCTAGCACCGGAATCTCGTCGATGAGATTGGGAATCTCGCTTTCCAAAATGGTTGTGCCTTTGAGCTTGGTGCCATGGACCTCGATGTCGCCGATTGGCTCGCCGCTTGCCTGACGCGGCGTCACGATGATGCGGGCACCCATGCGGTTGAGCGCGGTGATGATGGCGGTGCGTGTTGGGTTCAGCCCGATCTGGTGCAAAGTGAGGCAGGCGCCAGGCAAAGCGGAGGCTGCGACCAACCAGAAGGCCGCGCTGGAAATGTCACCTGGCACGATAAAGTCGCAGGCCTGCGGAACCTGGCCGCCGACGATGGAGACCGAATCACCAGAGTGAATCGAATTGACGCGAAACGAAGCGAGCATGCGTTCGGTGTGATCGCGCGTGGCCGCTGGCTGAATTACGGTCGTGGTGCCTTTGGCAAATAGCCCGGCAAGCAGAACCGCGCTTTTCACCTGAGCACTGGCGACTGGCATGTCGTAGGTGATTGGACTGAGCGAAGCAGGATGAATCCGCAGTGGCGCGCAACCTGGTTTTTCGCCGAGCGTGTCGATGCGCGCTCCCATCTCTGCGAGCGGAATGGTGATGCGACTCATTGGGCGCGATGAAAGCGAAGCATCGCCAAAAAGTTCCGAGGTGAAACTTTGCCCAGCCAACATGCCAGCCAGCAATCGCATGCCGGTACCGGAGTTGCCGCAATCAATCGGCTTGGCAGGCGCCTTGAGTTGCATCGATTGACCATGAATGCGCAATTGGGTCGGACCATAACCCGCAAGCTCCTCGATCACCTCGTGGTCGGCGCCGAGCGCCTTCATCGCATTGAGCGTGTTGAGGCAATCCTCACTGGGGAGGAAGTTGTGGATGGTGCAAATGCCGTTGGAAAGTCCGCCAAGGATCGCAGCGCGATGCGACATGCTCTTGTCGCCTGGCACGCTAAAATCCGCGTGAATTTTCGAAATGGATGAAACTCGGAACTCGGACATGGGTGAGGTGGCAGGCTTTCTAACAGGTTTGCGAGGCGCGCAACAAGCTTGCGATGTCAGCCCGCAGGGAGCGGAGGGTTTTTATCTGCCATCGCCGATGAAAGAGAATCTCGCGGCTGCTTGGCCTCGGCGAGCCACTGAAGAATGGCTTGCTGATCGCTTTTTTCCAAAAGTTGAACGACTGCCTGCAAGTCGGCGATGCTCTCGCGGAGCGGATCAAGCAATGCCGCGCGGTTTTCGGTAAGGATCTCAGCCCACATCTCGGGGTTGCCTGACGCAACGCGAGTGGTATCGCGAAGACCGCCGCCACCGAAGCGACCATCGGCCGGATTTTTGAGACACACGCGCGCGGCGCT
>JBMTCI010000092.1:0-5013 GCA_049430745.1 Luteolibacter sp.
CCGGGCACGCCGACTACGTGAAGAACATGATCACCGGCGCCGCCCAGATGGACGGTGCGATCCTCGTGGTTTCCGCTGCCGACGGTCCGATGCCGCAAACCCGCGAGCACATCCTTCTTGCCCGTCAGGTCGGCGTTCCCGCCCTCGTGGTTTTCATGAACAAGGTGGACCTCGTCGACGATGCCGAGCTTCTCGACCTCGTTGAAATGGAAGTGCGCGACCTCCTTTCCTCCTACGAATTCCCAGGCGACGACATCCCGATCGTCAAAGGCTCCGCCAAGGGTGCCCTCGACGGCGACGCCGCTCAGAAGGAAAACATCCTCAAGCTCATGGACGCCGTGGATTCCTACATCCCCGAGCCTGAGCGCCCGATCGACAAGACCTTCCTCATGCCGATCGAAGACGTGTTCTCGATCGAAGGTCGTGGCACCGTCTGCACCGGCCGTGTCGAACGCGGTATCGTCAAGAAGATGGAAGAAGTGGAAGTCGTCGGTATCCGCGATACCCAGAAGACCACCGTCACCGACATCGAAATGTTCCGCAAGCTGCTCGACGAAGGTCGCGCCGGCGACAACGTGGGTCTCCTCCTCCGCGGTCTCAAGAAGACCGATGTCGAGCGCGGCCAAGTCATCGCCAAGCCCGGCACCGTCAAGGGTCACACGAACTTCAAGTCCGAGATCTACGTTCTTTCGAAAGAAGAAGGCGGCCGCCACACCCCGTTCTTCTCGAACTACCGTCCGCAGTTCTACTTCCGCACCACCGACGTCACCGGCAGCATCAAGCTTCCCGATGGAGTTGAAATGGTGATGCCAGGTGATAATGTGAACCTGGAAGTTGAGCTCATCACCCCGATCGCCATGGAACCGACCATGCGTTTCGCCATCCGCGAAGGTGGCCGCACCGTCGGCGCCGGCCGCGTGGGTGAGATCCTCAAGTAATCACCCTTCGGAAATACCGGTTCCTGCTCCCTCACCAGAGTGGCGGACCGGCCCCCACGAATCCCGGGGCACTTCGCTAAAAACGGAGTGCCCCCGATTCGCCTCAAAACGGCAGTAGTTCAATTGGTAGAGCATCGGTCTCCAAAACCGAGTGTTGGGGGTTCGAGTCCCTCCTGCCGTGCCATCCCACCGAATTTCCCGACCCTTCTTCCATTTCCATGCAGTTTCTCGAGCACTTCAAAATTGGCGGCAGCTGGATTTCTTCCGGCATCGTGTACGCCGTGTTGGCCATCGCCCTTGTCGCCATGGTGCTCAAGTGGGCCTCGCTCACGACCTTCATCTCCGAAGTCCGTGGCGAACTGCGCAAGGCCAGCTGGCCATGGGAGTCCGACCCAAAAATCAAGGGTTTCAAGAAATACAAGGAACTCATCGATTCGACCATCGTGGTGCTGATTGCGATGATCCTGCTGGCGGCCTTTGTCCAAGCATGGGACTTCGTCCACGTGCTCATCGTCGGATTTTTCACCAACCTCGGCCGCTGATCGCGGCAGCCTGACCCTTCTCATTTTTCCCACAACATGTCCGAAAACAAATCCTTCCGCGACCAATGGTATGTCGTCCAGGTGCTCTCCGGCCAGGAGGGCAAGGTCCGCGACCGCATTTTGCGCAACGCCCAGTCTGAGGACATGGGCGACGCGATCCGCGAGGTGCTTGTGCCGACCGAAATGGTTTCCGAAGTCCGCGGCGGCAAGAAGACCGAGACCCGCAAAAAGTTTTTCCCGGGCTACATCATCGTCAACATGAACCTCACCACCGAGGACGGCCAGCTCGTCGAGAAGACCTGGTTTTTCATCAAGGAAACTGAGGGTGTGATCGGCTTTGCTGGCACCAAGGACCGCCCTGCGCCGATGCGCCAGCGCGAGGTCGACGCCATGCTCTCGCAAATCAAGGAGCGCGGCGAAAGCGTCCGCCCGGCGATCAGTTTCGAGGTGGGCGACACCGTCAAGGTCGCCGATGGCCCATTCCAAAACCAAAGCGGTATCGTCGAGGAAATCGACCCCGAGCGCGGCAAACTCCGCGTGTCGGTCACGATCTTCGGCCGCAGCACTCCGGTCGAGCTCGAGTACTGGCAAGTCGAGCGCGAATGATATTTTTCTGGACTCTCTGCCCCGAACCAACCACTCACCCCTCTCCCTAAAGCAAACACACCCTTACCATGGCCAAGGAAGTAACCAAAATCATCAAGCTCCAGATCAGCGCCGGCGCCGCCAACCCTTCACCACCGGTCGGCCCCGCCCTCGGTCAGGCAGGCGTCAACATCATGGCCTTCTGCAAGGAGTTCAACGCCGCCACCCAGAGCCAGTCCGGCGATGTGCTTCCGGTCGTGATCTCGGTCTACAAGGACAAGTCTTTCACCTTCGTCACGAAGCGTCCGCCCGCCGGCAACCTGCTCAAGAAAGCCGCCGGTCTCGCCTCGGGATCGAAGGAAGCCAACAAGACCAAGGTCGGCAAAATCACCAAGGCCCAGCTTATGGATGTGGTGAAAATCAAGATGCCCGACCTCAACACCAAGGACCCTGAAGCCGCCGCCCGCATCCTCGCAGGCACTGCCCGTCAGATGGGTCTCGAAATCGAAGGCATGTAATCAATCTCCGCCGCGTTGCCCGCAAGGGTGGCACGGCACCCGCAGGAGGGTCCCGTCAATTCGGAATCCGATCGAACTGCCAACCCCAACAACAATGGCCAAACAACGCAGCAAACGATACAAACAGGCAGCCGCCCTCGTACAGGCCGGCAAGTCCTACTCGCTCACCGATGCGATCAGCACGGTGAAACAATTCCCGGCACCGAAGTTCACGCCGACCGTCACGCTCTCGTTCCGCCTCGGTGTGGATCCGCGCAAGAGCGACCAGATGGTTCGTGGCTCGGTCTCACTCCCTCACGGCACCGGCAAGAATGTCCGCGTCGCCGTCTTTGCCCAAGGTGCCGCCGCCGAAGCCGCTAAGGCCGCCGGTGCGGAGCACGTCGGCTACGATGACCTCATCAAGAAGGTCCTCGACGGTTTCACCGACTTCGATTCCGCCATCGCCACTCCCGATGCGATGACCGAAGTTCGCAAGATTGCCCGCGTGCTTGGTCCCCGCGGCCTCATGCCCAACCCGAAGACCGGCACCGTCACCGACGACACCGCCAAGGCTGTGCGCGAAGTGAAAGCCGGTCGTATCGACTTCAAGCTCGACAAGAACGGCAACGTTTCTGGCTCGATCGGCAAGGCTGGATTTGATGCTCAGCAACTTGAAGACAACGCCCGCGCATTCGTCGATAGCGTCGTGCGCGCCAAACCCGCTTCCGCCAAAGGCAACTACATCCAAGCCGTGACCCTCGCCGCTTCGATGCTGCCCGGCATTCCGTTGGAAGCCGCCACCTACACCAAAGCTTCGGCCTGAACCAGTAACGCCACACGAAAATGAATCCCGACAAGAAAATCATCATCGACAGCCTGCTGGATCGCGTCAACGCGTCGCCGTACCTCATCGTCATCGATTACACTGGCCTCACCGTTCAGGAGTTCACCGAGCTTCGCAACCGCCTCGACTCGAGCGGTGCCCGTTGCACGGTCGCCAAGAATAGCTACATGCGCAAGGCACTCGCCGAAGCGGGTCTTCCCGACATCGGCAACGACCTCGTGGGTCAGACGGCCTTCGTCATGGGCGAGAGCGAAGTTTTCGCCGCCGCCAAAGCGATCAAGAACTTTGAAAAGGAATTCAAGAAGCCCGAGATGAAAATCGGCCTTCTCGGCAATGCCGTGCTCGACGGCGAGAAACTCAAGGCCATCGCCGACATCCCGTCGCGCGAGTCGGTTCTCTCGCAACTGCTCGGCACGATCCTCGAACCTGCCTCGCGCATCGCTCGCGTGGTGCAGGCGAAATACAATCCCGATGGAGACAGCGCTCCTTCGTCCGAACCCGCAGCGGCTGAAGCACCTGCGGCCACTCCAACCGAAGAACCCGCCGCCACCGAATAAACAATCTGAACGGAAGGCGGTAGCGACTCCCGTTGCCGCCCGAACACACAATGGTTCCTCGTCGGAGCGGCGGCCGCCGCGCTGAAATCCCCGGAGGCCCTGGGGGCGACGATACCGAACTGGAGAAACAAACAAAATGGCAAACATAGACACACTCGTTGAAGAACTCGGCAAGCTCACCGTTCTGGAAGCTGTCGACCTCGTTAAGAAACTGGAAGAAACCTGGGGCGTTTCCGCCGCCGCACCGGTTGCCATGGTGGCCGGACCTGCTGCCGGACCTGCCGAAGCCGCCGAAGAGAAGACCGACTTCGATGTCGTCGTCACCGACGCCGGAGCCAACAAGATCGCCGTCATCAAAGCGGTGCGCGAAGTGGCCCCCGGACTTGGTCTCGCCGATGCGAAGAAGCTCGTCGAAAGCACCCCCGCAAAAATCCTCGAAGGCGCTGCCAAGGATGCTGCGGAAGCTGCCAAGAAGAAGCTCGAGGAAGCCGGCGCCAAGGTCGAACTCAAGTAATCAAACACGGATTTTTCCCGGGGCGGGGTTCGCTCCGCTCCGGGAACATTCCCTCCACGGAACCGACGCGAGATTCCAATGCAAATCAGGGCTTTCGCGCCGATTCCGACTCCCTCTCCCATCAACTGAAATTCAACCGCCTGAGACCGTTCGCGGCTCGGGCTCAACTTGTCATCCGAACCCCCACACACAGCCATGGCCGACCGTCTCTATTTCGGAAAATTTGAAGAGGTAATCGAACCTCCCAATCTCATCGAGGTCCAAAGCCGCTCGTATGACGAGTTCCTCCAAAAAGAGGTAAGCCCGAGCGAGCGCACCGACACCGGCCTTCAAGCGGTTTTCCGTGAAGTGTTTCCGATCAAGAGCTACGACGAGGCGATCGAACTCGATTTCGTTTCCTACGACATCGAGGATCCGAAAATCACGTCGCTTGATTCGCTTCGCAACGGCGAGAGTTTCAGCGCCGCGCTCTATGTGACCTTCAAACTCAAGGACGAGACCGGCAACAAGAAGGAGCGCGTCTACATGGGCGAGCT
>JBMTCI010000093.1:0-5004 GCA_049430745.1 Luteolibacter sp.
ATTTCGAGGATCGATAGATCAAAGGTTCCACCGCCGAGGTCGTAGACCGCGATGCGCGATCGTTCACCGAGTTTGTCGAGCCCGTATGCAAGTGCAGCGGCAGTTGGTTCGTTGAGGATGCGTAGGACCTCGAGTCCGGCCAATTCCGCGGCGCGTTTGGTATCGGCGCGTTGGGCATCGTGAAAATAGGCCGGCACGGTGATGACCGCCTTCGTGATGGTGCTTTCCATGCGCCACTCGGCGATGCGCTTGAGCTCCTTGAGAATTTCCGCGCTGATTTCAACCGGAGTTTTGCCAAGCACCGTCGGCTCGCCATCGGGCTTCTTTTCAATCGGGTGGGGAAATGGGTCTTCGATTTCGTGCGCCCTGCGACCAATCAGTCGTTTGATGCTGGTGACCACGCGCTCGGGCTCGAGCGCCCTGCGGCGCAGGGCCTTGGTGCCGACCTCGACACTGCCGTCGCGTCCGATCCACACCGCGCTGGGCGTGATGCGGCGTCCATCGGCATCCGCCAATAGGACCGGGAAACCCGAGTCGACCACGCCGACGGCCGAGTTGGTGGTGCCGAGGTCAATGCCAAGGACAAGTTCGCTCACAGGCGAAGGCATAGGCGGATGGCAGGTCCGCGTCAATGACCAGACGCTTCCTAGCTAGGGCGCTTTTTGCGAATCAGATGGGTGCAGACAGGCACGACAAAAATCATCAGCGTGAGCGCCGAGGTGCCCAAATCGAATGCCTTGCTGGCGAGCGCATCGTGAATCATGTGACCTTCCGCGAGAAAATGGCGTGGAACGCTGAGGAGCAGCTTGATCCCCAAAATGCCGATCACGATGAAGGCGCAGGTTTCGAGAAAGTGAAATCGATGCATGAGTTTGACAAATCCCTGCGCGGCAAAGCGCATGGTGAGGATGCCGAGGAAGACGCCGATGCAGACAAGGATCAGCTTGGACGGCATCGGGAAATTTTTCACATAGGCAACGGCAGCGACGACATTGTCGATCGAGAACGCCAGATCCATGACTTCCACGGCTACCACTGTTGACCAAAAGGGCCCGAGTCGACCCAGCGTTTGGCGGTAGAGCCAGTTGCCTTCGGTCGCAACGGCCTCCGCGCCTTCCTGCTCGACTGATTCGTGTCGCGAGAAATGTTTCCACGACAGCCAAAGCAGGTAGAGCCCGCCGAGGGGTTCAAGCCACCAGACCGTGATCAGCCACGAGGCGAGCGCGAGGCAGATCCCGCGAAAAGCATAGGCACCGATGATGCCGTATTTGAGGGCCTTGCCGCGTTGATTCTCGGGAAGGCGCATCACCATGGTGGCGAGGACGGCGGCATTGTCGACCGAGAGAATTCCTTCGATGAGGATGAGCATGAGGATCACCGTGACGCCCGCCGCGGTATCGGGTCCGAGAATGGTGTGGATCAAGTCCATGTGCCGATGAAACTGACGATGGGACCCATGGCTGACAATGGCAATGTATCGCCGATCGGCTGCATGATTGGTCGAAATCCGGCACTTGCCAGCCCATCGGAAAGCGTTTAACTCCACTTAATCATTACCCATGGCCGCGAACTACACCGAAGCAGACATCAAATCCCTCGACTGGCGTGAGCACATCCGCATGCGGCCGGGCATGTACATCGGAAAATTGGGCGACGGATCATCAGCGGAGGACGGGCTCTACATTTTGCTCAAGGAAGCGGTCGATAACTCCATCGACGAGCACATCATGGGCTTCGGCAAGGAGATCCGCGTTGACATTGATGAACAGGGGCGCGTTGAGGTGCGTGACTTTGGCCGCGGCATTCCGCTTGGAAAACTTTTCGACTGCGCGGCGCAGATCAATACGGGTGCTAAGTATGACAGCGAGGCATTCAAAAAATCGGTGGGCTTGAATGGTGTCGGCATCAAAGCGGTCAACGCGCTCTCCGATTTTTTTGAAATCCAGTCATGGCGCGATGGTCAGACCAAAGCGCTTGAGTTCTCGAAGGGGGCTCTCACGGTCGACATGAAAAATCCACGTCGCGACGATGCGGAGAACGGCACGCGTTTGGCGTTTGAGATCGATCGCACGATTTTCCCGGCGAAGGCCAAATACAAGGAGGCCTTTGTCGAAAAGATGTGCCGTTACTATTCCTATCTCAATCCGGCGCTCACCGTGGTTTTCAACGGCAAGAAGTTCCGTGCCAAGGACGGATTGCTCGACCTGCTGCGCGAGGAGATGGAGCATGAGGCGCTCTATGCGCCGATCCATTTGGTCGGCAAGGACATTGAGATCGCCTTTACCCACAGCGCCGAGAGCAGCGAGGAGTACTACACTTTCGTCAATGGCCAAAACACTTCACAGGGCGGTACTCACTTGGCTGCATTCCGCGAGGCCTTGGTTCAGGTTTTGCGTGGGTTTTACAAAAAACAATACGATCCGGCCGACATCCGTGCAGGCATCGAGGCGGCGGTGAGCGTGCGCATCGTGGAACCAATTTTCGAATCGCAAACCAAGACCAAGCTCGGCTCGACGACCATTGCTCCCGAAGGTGAATCGTTGCGGACCTTTATCGGCAACTTCCTCAAAACTCATCTCGACAATTACCTTCACAAACATCCGCAGGTGGCCGAGGCCATCCAAAAGCGGATTCTTTCGGCCGAGCGCGAGCGCAAGGACCTGAAGGGAGTTCAGAAGATCGCCCGTGAAAGGGCGCGACAGGCCAAGGTGCACAACAAGAAACTCCGCGATTGCCGCGTGCATCTCGACACCAAACACAAGCGCCGTTTGGAATCGACGATCTTTATCACCGAGGGTGACTCTGCCTCGGGATCGATCACCAAGAGCCGTGATGTGGAAACGCAGGCGGTCTTTTCATTGCGCGGCAAACCACTCAACACTTTCAGCTTGCCGCGCAAGGTGGTCTATGAAAACGAGGAGTTCGCATTGCTGCAAGCGGCGCTCGACATTGAAGAGGGGATCGAAAACTTGCGTTACAACCGAGTGGTCATCGCCACCGATGCCGATGTCGACGGCATGCACATCCGATTGTTGCTGTTGACTTTCTTTCTGCAGTTTTTCCCAGAGTTGATCCGAGACGGTCATTTGCACATTTTGCAGACGCCGTTATTCCGTGTTCGCAACAAAAAGGAAACGATCTATTGCTACGATGACGAAGAGCGCAAGAAAGCGCTCGAAAAGCTCGGCAAGAATTCCGAGATCACGCGATTCAAGGGACTCGGTGAGATCTCACCCGATGAATTCGGCTTCATGATCGGGCCCGACATGCGTCTTGACCCAGTGGAGTACGAAGAGGGCAAGGGCGTGAGAGAGTTGCTGGCCTTCTACATGGGCAAAAACACGCCGGAAAGGCAGGATTTCATCATCGAAAACCTCCGCGAGGATGTCGACAAGCAGGTTCAGGTGGCCTGACTTTGCGATTGTGATCGGCGTTTTCCTTTATAGTGTAGGTTAAGTTCATGGGTGCGCCCTCAAAAACCTTTTTTTGCCTAGCTCTTGCATCCACAACGGCGATCGGTGCTGATGATCCCAAGACCTCGATTTTTTCTGCTCCTTACGTCAACGGGGCTTTTGAGAGTATTGATTTTGTGAACTCGGTGGTTGGCTGGGACACATTCTTCAATGCGGGCTTCAGAGGGCAAAGCACGGTGATTGGAAACATTGAGGGAGGTCATGTATGGAACGGACATGAGGTTTTTGTCCGTGCACCGGATGCGACCACAGGGGTCAGTAATTTCAACAGCCCAGCGCCTGGCTTGACCAATGAGCTGGACTACCATGCCACGATGGTTGGCCATGTGCTTGCGGGTAGTGGTTATATTCCATTGAACGGAGGAACCTACACCGGTGTGGGTCTGGGTATGGCACCAGAGGCGTCATTGGTTTCGGGTGCCATTGCGACCGCCTATTCCAGCACCAACGTTGGTGGGTTCGCTACAAATGAAGCATCGACCATCAGTGTCTACCGATCCTTTTTTCAAGGTTCGGGTGTTGCCCAGGCAGATGTCATCAACAGCAGCTGGGGTGGTCAGGATGACCCAGCAATCGGTGCTGAATCCTTGGCGATCGATGCGCTGGCGCGTCAAAACGCATCAGTCGCTCTGGTGGTTGCAGCGGGCAATGATGGCCTTGGTACTGTCGGTTATCCAGCATCGGGTTTTAATAATATCTCGGTCGGCTCAGTCGGTGGTGTGAATTATCTTCAGCCCTCCGAGTTTTCTTCCCGAGGCAAGGTAGATTTTTACAACCCTGTGACGGGCATCAACCATGTCGGTGTTCGCAGTGCCGTCGACATCGCCGCGCCAGGCGAATACATGTACCTAGCTGCTTATCTGGGTGATAGCGGGGGTATTGGCGCGGGTCTGCCAAGCTATGTTCAGGAGCCTTCGCCGACGGATCTGTATTTCCTCAACATGGACGGTACGAGTTTCGCGGCACCGATGGTGGCCGGCGGTATTTCCTTGCTCAAAGATGCGGCCAAAACCGATATAAATTTGAATCATTTGGGGAATGACGATGCTTTTGACACCAGGGTGATCAAGTCGGTGCTGATGGCCTCCGCCACCAAGACGGATGGATGGAACAATGGTCAAAACCAGATGAATGTGACTACCCAGTCGCTCGATCCGGTGACAGGTGCGGGCTTGATGAATCTCGATAAGGCGATCGATGTCTATTACCTCGGCACCCGCGAACTGGCGCTCGATGGAGGTGGTTCAATCAGTCAAAATGGCTGGGATGCGGCGACCATTGGCATAGGGCAGTCGTTTGATTATGTATTCTCCTCTTCTTTCAATCAGGCAGTTTCACTTTCGGTCGCGCTCAATTGGTTTTCTGTGCGGGAATTCGACAATCTCACGAGCACGGGAAGTGACTTGGCTTTTTCCAATCTTGATCTCGAGGTCTGGTCGGTCGACGGCGGTGGTCAATTTGTTTCAAAAATTGGCGAGTCGATCTCGACCTACAACAACACCGAGATGCTTCGCTTTGATTGGCTCAACGC
>JBMTCI010000094.1:0-4984 GCA_049430745.1 Luteolibacter sp.
CAACAAAAACCGCAACGCCGTCGCCGAACTTGAGGGCGGCGTGAAACAGCCAATCAAACCATTGGATGATAAGGCCGCCCCGCCCGTGGTGGCGCCCTCCATTCAAGAAGACCCCGCCACGACTCAACGACTCGCTGCCGCCGAGGCAGAGGTCCGCCGATTGCGTGCACTCGCCGCCCAAGCCCCTGAACAGGCCTCGCGCGAAAAATCCCGCGCCGATGATATTCGCCGCCAAAATGACGCGCTCAAAGCGGAGCTGCGCAACGCCGAGGCAAACCTGCAATCGATGCGCGCCAGACTTGCCGCCGCACCCGTCGAGAGTGAAGTCAAATCGCTCAATCAACGCATCGACTCCCTCGAGCAAGAGCGTCAGGCGAT
Organism: Luteolibacter sp.; assembly: GCA_049430745.1. GTDB lineage: Bacteria > Verrucomicrobiota > Verrucomicrobiia > Verrucomicrobiales > Akkermansiaceae > Luteolibacter. Next base: position 379 of record JBMTCI010000094.1, read on the forward strand.
GTCGATGGCACTCACCCAATCACGCGGTAGCCACACCGAAGCGCTCAGCCGCATCGCCACGCTTGAAGCCGATCTCAAAGTGCTTGATCAAAAACGCGCCGATCTTGAACGCGATCTCAAATCTGAGCGTGAAGTCGCAAACTCGGTCGTGGCCGGACAGCGCAAGCAACTTGATTTGCTCGAACAACAACTCGCGCAAAAAACTTCTGAGCTAACAGCCGCCAATGAGAAAATTGCCAGCCTCTCCAAAGAACTGGAGGAGAGTCGACTCGCATTTTCCCAACTGCGCGGCGAACACGACACGCTCATTCAAGAGCGCGATCAAATGTCCGCCCTGCTCAAACTGAATGAGTCCGGCCGCATTCAGGATTTGATCGAACAAAACATGTCGCTTGCAAAAAACCTTCGAGAAGCCAACGAGAAGGTCGAAAGCCTCAGTAAAGAGAACAACTCGGACAAGGATGCCTACACGGATGCGCTCCGCGACCTCGCCATCGCAAAGAGTCAGATCAACAAGCTGCAGTTGGAAAAGCGCGAGCAGGAAAAGCGCCTTGAGGAATTGGAGAAACGCCTGATGTCGGAGGAAGCCGCGCTCGCCAAAGGTGAATCCAATGCCGACCCTGCGGAAGCCGACCTCTTGCGCGAAATCATCAAGCGCCAACTCCGCACGCAGGAACGCCGACGACAGGCCCGCGAGTTACTCGTCGATGCCGCACGCGAACTTGGCAATGGCGATGAAAGAATCTCGCAGGCCATCGAAATATTTGATGCCGGCGAAGTTGCTCTCTCGCCCGAAGAGCAAAAGCTTCTTGCCGATCGTCCCGTCGATGGCGAATTCGTGTCACCCTTTGCCCGCGATCGAGCGAGTGTCAGTCAGGCCACCAGTCAGCTCAATCGCGACATCTCAGTCTTTGAGCGAACCGCTGAAAAATCCTTCATTGCTGGCCGCCTCCTGCCCACGCGCGAGCTGTACGAAATGATCATCGAGCAGCATCCGGGTCACACGCCCTCACTCTGCAAACTCGGCGTGGTGCATTTGAAACTCGACGACCCGACGGCAGCCATCGATGCCTTTCGCCGTGCAGTGGAATTGGAGGAAAACAATGCCTATGCCCATCGCATGCTTGGCTATTCACTCATGCGCGTTGGCGACATACCCGCTGCCGATGTTTCGATCGCAAAGTCCGTTGAGCTCGCACCGAATGATGCGAAAAGCCAACTCTTGCTTGCCACTCTTCGCTACCGCCTTGGACGCCTTGGTGAGGCGGAATCCCACTTCAAGGCTGCGATCAACGCCGATCCGATGCCCAGTGAGCCCTACTACAACCTCGCGCTCCTCTGCTCCCGCGACCAACGCTTCGAAGACGCAAAAAATTATTATCAGCAGGCACTGGAGCGTGGAGCGCAGCCTGATCCGAAACTCGAGGAAACCATCAGGCAGCAATGATCCTCACGCGTCACATCTGTTGCGCGGCGATGCTTTTGATCACGGCATCCTGTTCGACCAAAACGAGCACTGTTCAGACGGAGTCCACGCACAAACCCTTTAGTCAGCGGCTCAACGAACAGGGCGGCTATAGTCAAGATTCTGAAGGCAATTGGAAGATCAAGGGCAACAAACGCAGCTCCTTCGAAAGTCAGGGAGCGTCACCATACTTCAAGGGTGAATATCAGAAGGAAGGATACAAGACCGGCGAATACGCCACAAAATCTTGGTGGGGAAACAAAGATTACGGACGCAAAAACTACGACGGCAACACCGATGGCAGTCGGTTCATGACATCCTCCGCTCTGGATGGAAAAAAAGCGGGCGAAGCTGACACAGCGGCGAAAATCCCGGGGAATTATCAAACCAACGATTTCGCCACTGGTGCCGCAAATGAAGCAGGCACGCAAAGTGTTTCAAAACCCACCGATACCGAAACCGATGTTCGCCGCCGCGTATTTCAGCAGCCGGATATCATCGACTGGCGTGAACAGCGCCAACTGAGCGTTGAGCAATCAAAGGGCCTGCTGGGGCGCTAAGGAAAGGACTATGAGCTAGCTGCAACGGCTTGCTCCAATCCATCCAAAAGAATTTTTTTAAGGGTCTCCCAACGAAGCGGTTTGCCCTCAAGAAAGAAATTCTGCGAAACCTCCAAACGAATCTGAGCGTAGCGGGCAGGATCATTTTCACGAGCCAAGACCATGGCAAAAGCACCAGTGTCGGCACCACTGACGCAACGCGCATCGACATCGGCAAGCCTCAAGCGTGAGCAACATTCACCCGCAAGCGCCTCACCCATGACCGACTTTTCAGGCGTAACCAGGCTCACCCTGCCGCCATGATTCGGATCTGTGTGCACCATCACATGCACCACGCTGTCATATCGCCGCAAATCATCGGCAATGCGCTGACGCAACTGCTGGCGAAACACCCGCTCATAACGATCCACCATCCTAAGGCGCATGCTCTCGGAAATTTTTTCCGAGAATCGGCTCCACCTTTGATCGCCATCTTTTTCCAGATCAATCAAAAGTCGGGTCACATCGCCATGAACCAAGGGCGTGCGAAACCTCATGGCGAAGGCCTGACTCAAATTCAAAGCTCCTGGCTCCCATCCCTCTTTCGAGGTCAGGGCCTCCTCACTGCCGTGAAAATATTCGCGGTATGCCTCCGGCACCGTGCAGGTCGCATGTTCACAGCTGAAAAGATAGGCAATCATCGGCTCCTAAGGGCTATCATGGCCATGCATACACACCGAGTCCTCCGATGGCAACCCCCTTCGCAGCCCGTGCCCATGGGCTGTGGCGATGATAGATTTTTCTCGTCCTTGCGCCCTCGTACCCTCACCTTCCCCCCGCAATGCTGAAAGCTGGAATCGTCGGACTGCCCAATGTTGGGAAATCAACCCTTTTCAACGCCGTCACCCGCACCCGCAAGGCGGAGGCGGCCAACTACCCATTCTGCACGATCGACCCAAATGTTGGGATCGTGACGGTTCCCGATCCGCGCCTCGCCGTGCTGTCAAAAATATCGGGATCCCAAAAACTGGTGCCCACCGCCATCGAGTTCGTCGATATCGCAGGGTTGGTAAAAGGTGCCTCCGAAGGCGCCGGACTCGGCAATCAATTCCTCGCCAACATCCGCGAAACTGACGCGATCGTCCAAGTGGTTCGCTGTTTCGAAAATGATGACATCATCCACGAACTCGGCACGGTCGACCCGATCCGTGACATTGAAATCATCAACTCGGAACTCATCCTCGCCGACATGGCGGCTCTCGAAAAACGCCGCGCTTCACGCGAAAAGAAAGCCAAAGGCGGCGACAAGGAAGCAAAGAAGGAAGTCGAACTCATCGATGTGATCATGCCCCACCTCGATCAAGGCAAGCCCGCGCTCACACTTGAATTCAGCGATGAGGACAAGGCCGTTGTTCGCGATTTTTTCCTGCTCTCATCGAAAAAGACGATCTACGCCTGCAACGTCTCCGAAGACGAACTCGCGGGAGCTATGGAAAATCCTGATTCGCACCCGCAGGTTGCCAAGGTGCGCCGCTACGCTACCGAGCACAGCGGCTCTGAAGCCGTGGTGATCTCCGCGCGCATCGAAGAAGAACTCAGTGAAATGCCTCAAGAGGAAGCGTTGGAATTCTTGCGCGAAATGGGGGTCAATGACTCCGGCGTCTCATCTCTCATTCAAGCGGTGTACCATCTACTGGGCTTGCGCACTTATTTGACCACCGGTGTCCAGGAAACCCGGGCTTGGACCATTCATGAGGGCGACAAAGCCCCTGCCGCAGCGGGTGTCATCCACACAGACTTCGAACGCGGATTTATCGCCGCCGAAGTCGTCCACTACGACGATCTCGTCACACTCGGCTCGAAAAACGCCGCTAAGGAAGCAGGTAAGCTCCGAATCGAGGGCAAGGAATATGTCGTCAAGGACGGCGATGTGATCGAGTTTCGCTTCAATGTGAGCAAGTAAGCTCAAAGCGGCACTTCCATGCCCGAAGCCTCGGCCAAACGCCTTTGATTGGCGTCGAATGTAAGAAATACTTCGGCTCCAAGATGCATGGCTGTAGCGACATGCAAAATGTCGGTCATGCGATGACCGTTTTCTTCCGTGTATTTTTCGCTTAGATTTTCGGCGATGCGATGCACATCCGCCCAGTCAGGTGCCGACATCTCAAAAACCCCTTGCGAAAGATCCGACTGAAGCGCTCGCAACATGGCCATGCCCTCGAACTTGGCAAAACCCTTGCTGCGATCGAGAGCAAACAACCTCATTTGAAAACGAGTCGATTGACGAAACTCTAGAATCAAAAGACTCGATACGAGCAAGGGTTTAGAAAGCTTTGCGTGATAAGCATCCGCACGCCGTGAGTTGCTCTGCTCACGGTACTTGGCACAGAGAAATGAAGTGTCAGGAAAAACAATCATCCATCTTCCCCCTCCAATTCGGCTTCACGCATCAACCTCACCTCTTCATCAGAGAAAAACCTGTCACCCCAAATGGCTTTTCTCCTCGCCTCCCAATCAATCTTGGGCACGGCATTTTTTCTCTTCGGTATAGCCGACAAAAATCCAATCGGCTTGCCACGCTTCTCAATCCGAATCTCCTCAC
>JBMTCI010000095.1:0-4952 GCA_049430745.1 Luteolibacter sp.
CTTGGCAACCAAGGCGAGTGGCCGTCCCATCCGCAGCTGCTCGACTGGCTCGCGGTTGAGTTCCGCGAATCTGGCTGGGACATCAAACACATGGTGCGACTCATCGTCACCAGCCGTAGCTACCGTCAGCAATCCGCCTCACGCCCCGAGCTTGCGGAAATCGATCCAGCGAACCGCTTGCTCGCTGGACAATCTGCACGGCGCCTCGATGCGGAGTTTGTTCGAGATAACGCGTTGGCCATCTCCGGCCTGCTCGCTGCAGACGACATCGGCGGACCCAGCGTGATGCCCTATCAGCCGGACGGCTACTTTGCGAATCTCACATTTCCCCAGAGGGAGTACCAGACCACCAAGGGCGAGGGGCAATACCGCCGCGGTCTTTACACGCATTGGCAGCGCACTTTCATGCATCCCATGCTGGCGGGCTTCGATGCCCCAAGCCGCGAGGAGTGTTCGGCCGATCGCTTCCAGTCCAACAGCCCGCAGCAGGCGCTCACGCTGTTGAATGATCCATCTTTCGTCGAGGCCGCGCGGGGCTTTGCCTTGCGCTTGATCCGCGAAAAACCCGGTGCAGATGACGCGGAAAAAATCGAGCATTCCATTCGGCTCGCTCTATCTCGCGATGCGAAACCTGGCGAAACCGAATCGCTCGCGAAATTCCTCGCGACCCAACGCGGGATCTATCAATCCAAGCCAGAGGACGCCGTCGCTTTTCTCAAGACCGGATTGTCAGATCCCGGCAGTGGCCACGACCCAGCAGAACTCGCCGCATGGGCGCAGCTTTGCCGGGTTGTGCTCAACCTTCACGAGACCATCACCCGCTATTGAGCCATGAAGCATCCTTTCATCGACCAATTCGAGCGCTATCAGCAGGATTTTAGTCGTCGGACTTTCCTGCAAAAAAGCTTTGCCGGAATCGGTGGCATGGCGCTCTCGCATCTGCTTGGCGCGTCCAGCAAGGGCGTGTCGCTGCCATTTCTTCAAAGCCAAGGCGGCTTGCATTTCCCCGCAAAGGCGAAGCGCATGGTCCACCTCTGCATGGCGGGCGGGCCCTCGCATTTGGATTCGTTCGATCCCAAACCGCAGCTCGACGCGCTCCATGGTCAGCTGTTTCCAGAATCATTCACAGCAGGGCAACAACTCGCCCAACTGCAAGGCAGCAAGCTGATCGCGCGAGGATCGTTCACCAAGTTCAAACGATGGGGCGAGTGCGGCACCGAAATTTCCGAAATTTTCCCACACATCGGTTCCATCGCCGATGAAATTTGCGTGATCCGCTCGATGGTCACGGAGCAGATCAATCACGATCCGGCGCACGCGTTCATGAACTCCGGCTCGATCCTCAAGGGTCGCCCCAGCATGGGTTCTTGGCTGCTTTACGGCCTCGGTTCGGAGACTCAGGACCTTCCCGGCTATGTCGTCATGGTTTCTCGCGGCGCGGAAGTCGACCAACCGATTTCTGCCCGCCAGTGGAGCGCCGGATTCCTGCCTAGCAAGTTTCAAGGCGTCCAGTTTCAAAGCAAGGGCAGCGCCGTTCATTATGTCGGCAGTCCGAATGGAGTTTGCCAGTCCACGCAGCGTCAGGTCATCGACGAAGTTCAACGGCTCAACGGCATGCTGCGCGACGAACGCATTGATCCCGAAATCGACACCCGCATCTCGCAGTATGAAATGGCGTTCCGCATGCAGTCGTCGGTGCCCGAGCTTTCCGACATGAGCGGCGAGCCGCAGCACATCCTCGATCTCTACGGCGTGAAAAATCCGGGCGATGGATCATTTGCCAGCAACTGCTTGCTAGCGCGCCGCATGCTCGAGCGCGGCGTGCGTTTTGTGCAACTCTATCACCGCGGCTGGGATCATCACGATGACATCGAAAAAAAGATGACCGCCTCCGCGAAACTGACCGACCAAGCTTCTGCTGCGTTGGTCAAGGATTTGAAACAACGCGGCATGTTGGAGGATACCTTGGTCATCTGGGGCGGCGAATTTGGCCGCACGCCGATGGGGCAGGGCACCGGTCGGGATCACCACATCAAGGCCTTCAGCCTGTGGATGGCGGGTGCAGGCATCAAGCCCGGCATCGTGCATGGTGCCACCGACGAACTCGGCTACACCTCGGTGCAGGACATCGTCCATGTTCGGGATTTGCACGCGACGCTACTCCATCAATTCGGCATCGATCACGCGCGCTTCACGACCAAATTCCAGGGCCTCGACTACAAGCTCACTGGCGTGGAACCCGCCACAGCCGTTAAGGGGATCATGATGTAGCCGAGAACTGTGGAGCGACAAGTTTTTGGCCAGGGCAAGGCGTTGCGGCTACACTGTTTCCCAAAATGCTTTAGTGGGCATTCTTGTAACGGCTGGAGGCTCCTCGGGCGGCCATTACTTCCGGATAGCTGCGTGTCGGATCGGCATATCGATTGCCGCCGAGGTCGCGTCCCTTGGCGAGGTAGATCTGGTGGCCGCCGGCGAATTTCTCCTCATTGAATTTGCAGGCGGTGCTGGCAAAGCGAATCGTCCATCCACAGCGACGTATTTGTGAGGTATTGGGTTCGCTGCCGTGCATGATTCGCGAATCGTGGAGAGAGCACTCATTGGCCTGAAGTTCGATGCAAACCTGACGATCGTCATCGCGCTGCTCTTTCTTGATTTCAGTTGGAAACACGCACGTGGTCGTGTCGACTGCATCGTAGTCGGAGAATCCCTTTTGTCCCTCGACATGCGTGCGGGGAATGACCTTCATGCATCCGTTGACCTTGGTTGAGGGATCGATCGCGAGCCATACGGTCACGACTTCCATCGGATCGATCTGGCCTTTCCAGTAGGCGGAATCTTCATGCCAAGGAACGCGTTTTCCATTGCCCTTCGGCTTGCAGATGAAGTGGGTGGAGAAGAGCGCGATGTTCGGGCCCACGATCGGTTCCACGAGCGCGAGAATGTTTTCATCGAACGCATACCTTAGCAACTCAGGGTGCATGAAGTGCGGGACATCCATGGCCTCCGGACGCTCGTCGGCAGGGAGGTTGGCGAGGATTCCCTCGAAGCAGTTCTTCAAGGATTGAAAGCGGTCTGCTGGCAGAACCGGTTTTTTGAATACGAAGTATCCGTTCTTTCTGTATTGCGCGACTTCGTCGGCATTCAGGCGTGGCGGGACTTTGGTGTAGGTGGTGCTCATAAAGGATTCCGAGTAAAGCAGGTGGAGGATTCTGCCAGTTGACGATTAAGCATGAGTGCGGAGAGCAGTTGAGGTTACGCCGAAATTGTGAGGTTCTGGCAGATAGTGTCCCGCCACCAACCAGATGGATCGCAATCAATCCCGCTCAGGCAGCAGCTCGCGCCATTTGGCGTGGGCAGTTTTGATTTTTGCTGCGTCGTGACCGGGGTTGATTTCCCAAACGAGCGGGCAGTTTTTGGGAAAAAATTCGAGCAACTTGGTGTAGTCGAGCGTGCCGGTGAAGGGTGGACGGTGGTCGGATGCGGGCCATTTCACATCATGGACATGACCGCCGATCAGGTGAGGTGAGATCGTCTCGAGCCACTGCGCGTGATCGAGCAGGCCGAGGTTGTGCTTGAGTTGCACGTGGCCGAAGTCGTGCCAGTAACCGATCCATGGGTTGTCGGCAAAGTGGTTTTGTAGCGCGATCATTTCGCGTTCGGTTGGCATGTCCTCGAAGCGCGAGCGGGATTCGATTGCCAGCATGATGCCGAGTTCGGCTGCGCGCTCGGCGATGGTTTCGAGTGATTCGATCGCGCGTTGGTAGTAGAGCGCGGATATCTTTTCGCGCTTTTTGATGAACTTCAGTTTGCGTTTGATGAATGAGGGATCGTGCGGGCCATTTTCGGTGAGCTGTTCGGTGAGGGCCTTGGTCCAGCGTCGACGGTTCATCGGCACCGAACCCATGTGCAGCACCAAATATTTTGCCTCGAATTCCGCTGCGGTTTCCAAACTTTGCAGGGTCATCGCCATCGCGCGCTGACGATCGGCCGTGCGGTGCGAGGTGAACTGATAGGCATCGGGCGAATCGATCATCACCTCGACGGGCGAGGGGAAAAAATTGTGAACTCCGACGCAGGTGAAGAGTCCGCGCCGATGGGCCTTTCGGATGCCGGGCAGCTTGGCAATCGTCATGCCGTGCGAGAGCTCGATGCGATTGAATCCGAGGTCGACAATTTCCTCGATCATCGGCTCGCCGTCGGTGTGGCGGTGGCTGTTCCAGCAGGTGGAGAAGGCGGGCATGAGGTCGGGTTTCGGGGCCTATCCTAGGCTCATGGAAATGTCTCTGCATGCATAAAAAATGCCCATGCCGAATTTGCCCGATTCGACTTGCTTGGTGGCAAATGCGGGTTTACAGCCTCGGCGTCATGCGTTTCGCATCCGTCCTTGGTGCCTGCAGCATTTTTCTGTGCTCGTGCAGCGAAAAAAAAGAGGTGGTCGTGACCGAAACTCGCGCGCTCTCGACGCGGGACAAGTCGCCGCTGCTCAATGCAACGAGTGATCAGCGTTTTCGCGATGCCAAGCCGAGTCCTGTCATGGGCGAGACGCCGCTTGGCTGGCTCGAGGTGCCGCCCTCGCAGTTTCGTCAACTCAACTATCGCTTCGGCGAAAGTGGATTGGGCGAAGCATGGGTGTCGATCGCATCGGGCAGCGTGCTGGACAACATCAACCGCTGGTTGGGTCAGTTTGAAGCGGCCAAGCTCACTCCGCAAAATTTGGCAGACATGCGCAAAGTGCCTGTAGCAGGATCCGAGGGCGTATGGGTTGAGGCCGAAGGGACTTACGCCTCGGGCATGGGTGCCGGACCCAAACCGGGATACGCACTGGCAGGGGTGGTTTGCGACATCGGCGATCGCATTCTCACCATCAAGATGGTCGGGCCCAAGGCTGAGGTCATGGCGGCATCATCGACGCTCGAAACTTTTGCGAAAAATTTGAAAATTGTGGATCAAGC
>JBMTCI010000096.1:0-4928 GCA_049430745.1 Luteolibacter sp.
TGGAAACTGTGGGCTTGGTACCTGGAATTTCTTGGTCCGCTTTGGCAGAGATAAACCATGCGCGACGACGACCATTGGGACGATAGCAAGCGGCTCGCTACTGGCATTTTGCATGACCGAGCGGCACGCCGCCGCTGGCTTGGCGGGTTTTTGATTCTGTCGCTCGGGATGATCGCGCTCGGCCTGTGGCTACTGGATGAATGGTTAGCCACTGGACCGTGGCTGTTTTTGGGATGGTGGGGCGCCTGCGCGGTGCTGACCTTTTTCACTCTGATCTTCGGTCTCTACGACGCGCTCATGGCGGTACGCGAAGAAAACGCGAAGACCAAGGACAGCGGATGATGTTTCAATTCGCCTGAGGTTTAACGAAATCCGCCAAATCGTTGGATTCTTGCGTGAATGCTTGCCGTGACGTGGGGGATGGGTGGTAGTTTTTCAATAATTCAACCCATTCACATCAATGACCGAAAAACCCCGACTCTCGTTTTGGCAGATATGGAACATGTCCTTTGGATTCTTTGGCATCCAGTTCGGCTGGGGCCTACAGATGGGAAACATGTCCGCGATTTATGAATACCTTGGAGCCAAAGAGAGTGAACTTCCCTTGCTATGGTTGGCAGCTCCGCTGACCGGTCTCATTGTGCAACCGCTGATCGGTGCCATGAGTGACCGCACCTGGCATCCGTTCTGGGGACGCAGGCGGCCATACTTTCTGATCGGTGCAATTTTCTCCTCGCTGGCATTGCTGTTCATGCCGCACTCCGGGACCTTGTGGATGGCAGCAGGTTTGCTGTGGATTCTTGATGCTTCGGTGAATGTGAGCATGGAACCGTTTCGAGCTTTTGTGGCGGATCTTTTGCCTGAGCAACAACGCACGGTGGGATTTGCGATGCAGTCGGTTTTCATCGGCGCGGGCGCGGTAATCGCCTCCAAGTTGCCGGGATTCCTGCGCGACTACTGCGGCGTGAGCGCCGAGACCGGGGTGGGTCAGGCCATTCCCCAAACCGTGCACATCGCCTTCACGGTTGGCGCGATCGTTTTCATGCTCTCGGTGCTATGGACGGTTTTCACCACCAAGGAACATCCGCCCGCAGCGGATGAACCGAAAAAAGAAAAGAGCGGCCTTGGGGAAATCATCGACGCCTTGAAGCACATGCCAGTGCGCATGAAGCAACTGGCCTTTGTGCAGTTCTTCACCTGGATGGGATTATTCTGCATGTGGATTTTCTTCAGCGTTGCAGTGGCGCGCAACATTATGGGCGCGGAGGACACGGCCTCGAAGCTCTACAAGGACGGAATTGATCTCGCAAACAACTGCTTTGCGGTGTACAATCTCGTCGCATTTGTTTTCGCGATGGCACTGCTGTGGTTGGGTAGAATTTTTTCTGCCAAGTGGATCCACTTTTTCTCACTCCTCGCGGGTGGCCTCGGCCTGGCAGGGGTCGGAGTGGTGCGCGATCCGATGATCCTGCAATGGGTCTGCTTCGGCGGCATCGGCATCGCCTGGGCGTCAATTTTGTCCATGCCCTACGCGATGTTGTCCAATGCGCTGCCTGAAAACCGCATGGGGGTTTATATGGGCATTTTCAATTTCTTCATCGTCATACCGCAAATCCTCGTCGCGATCGTCCTGAGCCGCGTGATGGAAAAATTCGAGGACTTCAGTCGTCTCAATGCGGTCGTCATCGGCGGCATCTGCATGCTCATCGCCGCGCTCTTCACATTGACCGTCGGCAAAGACAATCCATCCAAATCCATCGGCAACGCGTAACCATGACTTGGCAGTCACTTGCAATTGGTGTTCTTTTTCTCGGCATGACTCCGCTGGCAAACGGTGACGAATCGAATCGTCCGGTCATTTACCAGCTGTTTGTAAGAACCTTCGGCAACACCAACGAAACCCGCAAGCCAGGTGGCACGATAACCGAGAACGGATGCGGAAAATTCGCGCAGATCAACGACACGGCACTCGAGTCAATCGCGGCGATGGGTTTCACGCACATCTGGCTCACCGGCATCCTTGAGCAAGCCAGCGGCACGGCTTATCCCAACCGACCTGCGGATGATGCCGACATCCTCAAGGGCATCGCGGGCAGTCCCTATGCGATCAAGGATTACTTCGATGTCTGCCCGGATTATGCGATGGATCCCGAAAAGCGCATGGACGAGTTCAAGAGTTTGCTCGAGCGATGCCGCAAGCATGGATTCAAGGTGATCATCGATTTTGTGCCGAATCATGTCGCTCGATCTTACAACTCCGATGTGAGGCCTGAGCATTCGTTCGGATCGGAAGACCGTCGCGATGTGTTTTTTGATCGAGACAATCACTTCTTTAATCTCCAGCCTGATCACCCCGGCGGTGGAGCGCCACTGAAACTACCGACAGTTGGCATGCCGGGCTGCGATGGCTTTTTTGATGCCGAAAGAGAAGTTGGAAAGGTCACTGGCAACAATGTGGTTTCGTGGTCGCCATCGATCAACGACTGGTACGAAACTGTGAAGCTGAACTATGGTCACGATTTCACCCAAGGTCGCTACACCGCCCACTTGCCAGGACCCGATGCCGATCTGAATCAGGTCCCCAGAACCTGGCGCACGATGGATGCGGTGCTTGCCTACTGGCAGGAAATGGGCGTCGACGGATTCCGCGTCGATATGGCGCACATGGTGCCGATGGAGTTCTGGCGATGGGTGGTGTCGCGTTGCCGCACTCGATCCAACGAAGTTTTTTTCGCCGCCGAGGCCTATGACAATGACCCATCCAAACTGACCGATGCTCATGTGTTGGATGAATTGCTGAAGGCCGGATTCGATGCGGTCTATGATGATCCTTCCTACGATGTGCTTGAGGGGCTGTACGATGCGGGCAAGTGGGCGAATGATTTGGATCCGCTCACTTTCACTGGCGACAGATTTCACAAATCGCTGCGCTACGGAGAAAACCATGATGAGGTCAGGCTCGCATCGGCGAAAGAATGGGGCGGACTTGGCATGAAGGTGGGAAAACCCGTTTGTGCCGTGCTCTATGCCATGGGTCGGGGACCGATCATGATGTACAATGGTCAGGAGGTCGGCGAGCCCGCGGATGGTGCGGAGGGATTCGGTGGCGATGATGCGCGCACGAGCATCTTTGATTACTGGTCGATGCCGGAATTCACCAAGTGGGTGAATGGCGGAAAATTCGACTGCGGTAGATTGAGTGATGAGCAAAAGGCACTGCGCGGGTGGTACGCCAAGTTGTTGCGCGCGACTAAGGACAAGGCCTTTACCGAGGGCGAATTTTACGGACTGAATCACGCCAACAAGGAGAACCCGCGGTTCGGTCGTGTTGGTGATGAATCAGCCTCAGGCCATTGGCTTTACGCATTCCTGCGCAGCGATCGTGCCAGCGGCAGAGCATCGCTCGTCGTCGCAAATTTTCATGGAAGCGAGACCATTCGCGGCGCGAGTGTTCGAATCCCAGAGGATGCCCGCAACTTTGTAGGCCGTGCTGGAGGAATATGGAAATTTACGGACCGGCTTGATTCCGATTGGTCTGCCACGAGCGTTCCCGGTTCGCTCGAATCTGAAGGTCTAGCACTGCCCGACATGCCGCCATGCAGCGCCCTGATTCTGGAGATTGGAGGCGAGTGAAAAACCAATCAACTGGTCGCGCGGTTTTGGCGTGAAATCACGACTGTCGAAATCACCCCGCAAAGGGCGATCACCGAAAACAAAAAGATCGCGCAAAAGTAGCGGGTGTCGATCTCGCTGGAGTCGTCGACATCGCCATTCGCAGTCGATTTTTTTTCACCCGCCCATGGCAGAGGTTTTTTGAGCGCGTGGAAAATGATCCGATGATCCTTGTCGCGGTAATCATTGCGGAATGATTCCGCCTCACGGATCAACAAGTCGATGCGCTCGTTGACAAAAAACTCGGATGTCGGGCGGGCATCTTCGTCGTCATCGGGCCAGACCTTGATGGTTTCGACTTCGATGCGCCTGCCGGTGGTGGCGATGCGACGAATGCGCGAGATCAGATCCAAGGCATCCTCTTTGGTGGTCGCGCCAGAGGCGAGCAATCGACGCAGACCTTCCTTCGTCAACTCAAAGGACTCCTGTTTTCTTGGACCCAATTCGCGCGGATTTTTACGCACATCATCGATGATTTTTTGAAGTCGCAGGCGCTCGATCTCGAAGGGGTTGCTGACCGCTTGTGTGACGATCATGCCTTCATAGGCATAGCGCAGCGGCATGAGATGCGCGGGCACTGGAATGCCGCCGCGTTCCCGGATTTGTTTGGCTTCGGAAAATAGTCCGTGGTTCATCTCACGATAAGAGACCAGAGCTCCAGCCAACAGCATTTGTGGCACGAGCAAGAGCGGCACGCAGGTGAGGGCCGCGCGCTCGGTGGTGACGATCGATGAGATCACCAAAGCCATCGCTGTGCCCGTCCATGCGGTTAGAGTCATCCACTGCCACTGATGAAAGAGCATGCCCTCGATTTCGAGGAAATGGTTACCGACCAACAGGTACACGAAGCACTGGACGGCGGCGACGATGGCGAGCGCGACAAACTTTGCGATGACATAGGACGCGGCACCTGGCTGGCAATTTCGCTCGCGTCGCAGCATGGCACGATCGCGCAGGACCTCGGTCGCCGAATTGGTCAAGCCAAGGAACATCGCGACCGTGGCACTGAGAAACAGATAAGCGGGGATATGGAGTGCGCTGACAAATTCGTAACTGCCGCGCGGCGATGATCGAAGCGTGTTGGCAATGAGCGCGGCGAGCAGCGGCGCTTCGAGCAGCGTGCTGTAGATCGTGCCACGGTTACGGAGCTTTGACAAAAACGAGCGCAGAAAGTGTGTGGCAAAAATTGCGACGACCGCATGAAACCGACGCGCGGGCTTCGGTGGCAAGGGCAGGGGACGATCGGGCGTGGCCTC
>JBMTCI010000097.1:0-4894 GCA_049430745.1 Luteolibacter sp.
AGCGCCGTGGCCGATCTCGCGGCGGTTGAGTCCGCCCATGCGGCCGGTTTCGCCGACCGAGAAGGGAGGGAAGTTGTAGTGGAGAATGAAACGCTTCTCGGTTTCGCCGCCCGCGTAGTTGTCCATGAACTGCTTTTCATCGGCAGGTGCGAGCGTCGCGATTGCGAGCGCTTGCGTTTCGCCGCGGGCGAAAATGGCTGAGCCGTGGACGCGTGGCAGCGGGCTGTTTTCGGCGTAGAGCGGGCGGAGGTCGCCGATCTTGCGACCGTCGGCACGCACGCCTTTTTGCATGATCGAAATGCGGAATGCTTTCTTCTGCAGGTATTCGAAGGCTTGCTCGACATCGAAGTCGGTGGCTTCCGGAGCGCGCTCCTTGATCGCCGCCTCGACTTCGTCGCGCAGGGCGCCGACCTTCTTCGCGCGCTCGGTTTTCGACGGCGCGTAGATGGCCGACTCGATGCGATCGCCGGCGATTTCGTAAGCGATCTCGAGGAGGTTGTCCTTGGCGAGCACCGGAGTGAATTCGCGCTTCGCCTTGCCGGCGAGTTTCACAAGCTCTTCTTGCACGGCGATGATTTTTTGGACCGCCGCTTGCGCGTGGTGGAGGGCTTGGACAAACTCCGCTTCCGGAAGTTCATCGGCTTGACCTTCGATCATGATGACATCGGTTTTGTTGCCGACATATATCAGATCGAGGTCGCTGTTTTCGCGTTGGTCGTGAGTCGGGTTGATCACGAATTGTCCGTCGACGCGGCCGACGCGCACCGCGCCGATCGGGCCGGCGAAGGGGATGTCGGAGAGGCAGAGAGCGGCGGATGCGCCGTTCATCGAGAGCACATCGGCATCGTTTTCACCATCGGCGCTGAGCAGGATGGCGATGATCTGCGTGTCGTAGAAATAACCTTTGGGGAACAACGGGCGCAGCGGGCGGTCCGTCATGCGGCAGGTGAGGATTTCCTTTTCGGTCGGGCGGCCTTCGCGCTTGAAGTAACCACCGGGGAAAACGCCGGCGGCGGAGGCCTTTTCTTTGTATTCCACCGAGAGCGGGAACCAGGTCTGACCAGGCTTCACCTTGGTGGCGGAAACAGCGGTGACGAGGATGATGGTGTCACCGCAGCGGACGGTGACGGCACCGTCGGCGAGTTTGGCAAGTTTGCCGGTTTCGATCGTCATCGGATTGGTTCCGACATCGGCCGTGAGTGTATGGATGTTCATTTCTTTCTTTTCTTCTATTGTTCTTCTTTCAGTGCGTACCACCCGAACGGCGGGATTGCCGTGCGGGCATTCGTGGGGTTGTGATCGCTCCGGGTTGGCGCAATGGAAACTTGCGTGTTGCGGGGTTGATCACGCGGCCCGCAAGAAGCCACCTGGCTTCGTGATGCGTGGGCCGTTTTGCGCGACAGCCACGGGTGGATTCCCATGGCTGCCGTGCGGAGAGGATCAGTGGCGGAGTCCGAGGCCTTGAATGACCTGCTGGTATTTTTCCTCGGAGCCGTTTTTGATGAAATCGAGCAACTTGCGGCGGCGCGAGACCATCGTCAGAAGGCCGCGGCGGGACGAGAAGTCCTTCTTGTTCGCGTTGAGGTGCTCGGTGAGGTGTTGAATGCGCTGGGTGAGGAGTGCGACCTGATAAGGTGCGCTGCCGGTGTCGCCTTCGTGGAGTTGATAATCCTTGGGATTGATTTGTTGTGTGCTCATGGTCGTAGGGGATGGATCCAGCCGTGGCCGGGTCGTCCTTGTTTGGTTGGGGGGCGGATGAAAGGAGCCTGCAACGCCGATTGCAAGAAAAATTGAGTCAGCAGAAAGGGGATTTTTTGAAATTTCGCCCGAATCGTCGTGCGTCACTGCCGAATTTGGGCGCCGCAGACCAGCGCTCAACGCCCCATGGCGTGGACATTTTGGGGCTTGAGAGTATCCGCGATGTATTGACATTTTCGCTTGCTTCGGGTCGTGGGCTCTAGCACCTTTTCCAAACCAGATGCCAAACCCATGCGCGTGGTTGATATGATCCCCAGTATTCGTCGGCACGCCCCGGCATTCACCTTGGTTGAGTTGCTGGTGGTGATTGCCATCATGTCGATCTTGATGACCGCCGGCGCCATCGGCTTGGGCGGCATCGGGGGCAAGGGAGTGACCAGCGGGGTCGCATCGGCGGAGGCCTTGTTTGACGAAGCCCGCTCGCTGGCTCTGGGCAAGCGGACCCGCGCACGGGTACTGGTGGCCAAGGATTTGAAAAACAACCCTGCGGACAATTTGCGACGCATCTTGGTGCTGTCGGCGGAGATCGATGAGGTGACTGGCTTGGAAAAATCCCCTGAAAGCTGGGTCCTCTCGAGCCGAGGCGCCACGCTGCCGGACCAAACTTATTTCAGCCAGGAATACAGCAAAAAGAACCAGACGGACTTTGACGGCACGCTTGAGGAAATGAATTACACGGGCAAGGCCGCTTATGAGGGCGAATACTTTTATTACGAATTCAATGGCGAAGGCATTTGCACCACTCCCGGCGCGGGCTTTGTCATTGGCACTGGATCAAGAGGGGTGAACAAGCCCACGGACAAACCGCGCGTGACCTCTGCTGGAAAGTCGGATTTCGGTGGATTTGTGGTCTGGCGCAACGGCAGCACTTCGACTTTTCGCAGCCCGGAGCAAATCGGCAACGGCATTGATAAATTAAACCCAGGCTCCGAATTCTGATTTTTCATGAAAGCTTTTTCATCCAATCAGCGCCGCGGCTTCACGCTCATCGAGACCGTGATTGCCATCGGCGTGCTCGCCGTTCTGCTCACTGGTTTTATCATCGTCTTCACGCCGGCCGCTGATGGCATCCGCAAAACGATCAGCACCCAGCAGGCCGACCGCCTCACCTCTGCTCTGGAACAGGAATTGGTCACGCTGCGAGGCACCGAGGAAACGGACGAATTCAAAACAGGATTCGGTAAGGCTTACAAACTTATCGAAGAATCCGACGCGGCGGAAACGGCGATTTTGGTTTATCAGTATCGTGGCAAGTTATCCGGTGAAAGACGACCGGACGGCACTTTGGAACCCGAGCCATCGGTGGAAAACAAATCACCCGGCAAAGATTTCTTGGTTGTGCCCATGGCACGAAAGAAGGACGATGACGCTTTTCTTGAGGATTTGGCCGCTGTTGAGGGGCCTGTGTACCTCGTCAAATGCACGCAGCTGATCTTTAACAACAACGAACTGGTGCTGGGTACACCTGGCCAAATCAAGAATCCAAAAGACGCATCACCCTCCGCTTCTGCAGATGCCTATGCGGAAGCGGTCATCGCATTCGCCGCCGACTTCTATCAGATGCCCACCACCGCGAGCGGGTTTTTCTCGGGGCCAGAGTTCGCCAAACGATTTACGAGCGTCAAAACTCCAGTCTTTAGCCGCAACCTGGCGGTGCGTCGTTGAGTCAGCCATCGGAATCCTGTCATGAACAATCTTCGGCCATTCTCGACCAAGCGCGGCTTTACTTTGATGGAGCTGATCGTGGCCATGGCCATCACCACCATCATCGTCTCGGTCCTCGTATCCGTGACATCGATCGCCATGGACACATGGAATCGCAGTCGCTCGGAACTGCGCGCATCGCGTCAGGCCAAGTCGATGGTGGACGCCATGGCGCGAGATTTCGAGGCGCTGGTGGTTCGCAGTGGCAATCCCAATGAGTGGCTTTCGGCGACGACTGAAGATCAGCTTCCAGGTGGTTCGCTCGAAAGCACCAACGCGTCCAAATTGATTTTCTTCACCGCGGCGACTGATCGATACGATGGAAAAATCGGCACGGCCACCGACCTTGGCGGCGATGTTTCATGCGTCGCCTACAAACTCGATTACAAGGATCCGTTGACCCTTGCCGGCAGCTCGAACTTTGAAACCTTTGTGCTCAACCGTCAGCTAGTGAATCCTGACAAAACATTTGAAAAGTTGCTTGGGCAGGAGGATTTGACGGATGCGCTGGATGGCCTGACTGAAAAAATCGAGGACCCTGTCAACTTCGTCTGCGAGAACATTTATCAGTTCACTGTCACCTTCCATGTGGAGGTGGTCGATACGACAAAAACTCCAACGGTTACGTTCACCATTCCTGTGACCTTGGGTGCCGACACAAAGAAATTCCGGATCTTTGGGAACAACATCGACACGGATTACACGGGCACATTGTCTGACTTGGTTCCATCAGGGCGCGTCAAGGCCATGGATGTTTCCATCACCGTTCTGTCCGACTCGGGGATCGATCAATTGAGGCGGCGCAATCTCACAGGCACGCAGCAGGCGGAGTTTCTCGCCAAGCATTCCTACCAGTACAGCAAGCTGGTCCAGCTCCCCAGCATGTGAGGGTCGCCGCATTGCGGCATCTTGCCAATCGCTCGTGCAGGATTTCTCTTCACTGCCGGCGGATTGGTGATTAAAGAATCTCTGTCATGCCCATTTCTTCAACCCGTCCGGGAAAGCTGATGGCCGCCAATCGCGGGGAAATTGCGATTCGCATTTTTCGTGCCGCCAACGAACTCGGTCTTCGCACGGTCTCGATCTTTGCCGAAGAGGATCGATTTTCCATTCATCGTTTCAAGGCCGATGAGGCCTATCAACTCGATGCCTCAAAGGGTCCTGTCGGCGCGTATCTTGATGTCGAGGGAATCGTCGCGCTGGCCAAGCGCAAGGGCGTGACGATGATTCATCCGGGCTACGGGTTTCTTTCGGAAAACGCGCAGTTTGCCCGTGCCTGCGCGCGTGAGGGCATCACCTTCATCGGGCCTTCACCGGAATTGTTGGAAAACATGGGCGACAAGACTGCGGCGCGCACCTTGGCGCATCGCTATCAGGTGCCGACCCTTCCCGGCACGGAGGATCCGATCACCGATCCCGATGAAGCGCTCAA
>JBMTCI010000098.1:0-4877 GCA_049430745.1 Luteolibacter sp.
CGGGTTTCGAGGCACATCACACGCGGGTTGATCTCATCTCGCAGGCCTTTCCCGAGCTTAATGCCTTGAGTGTGGTGTCGGAGGTTCCGATGGAGTTGAGTCGGGCGCACCTGCCAGTAGTCCTAGAGTTGCTGACCCGCGCCAACAAACCTCTGACGCTGGGTGGATTCGAATATGACATC
This sequence comes from Luteolibacter sp., assembly GCA_049430745.1. Lineage (GTDB taxonomy): Bacteria > Verrucomicrobiota > Verrucomicrobiia > Verrucomicrobiales > Akkermansiaceae > Luteolibacter. The sequence continues at coordinate 183 of JBMTCI010000098.1, forward strand.
GATCGCGGCATGCTGGTTTTTCGCGTCACTAACCTTTTCGAGCGGGAGCGTTACGATTCCGACATCATCAGCTCAATGGTCCACTGCGCGATTGCCGAGCTTGATCGGATCGTGCCCTATGTCGCGATTGTACGAAGCACGGCGGAGGATCTTCTGCCCGATCTCGATCTCAAGCGCCTGTTAATGCGGGAGGATGTGATCCCGCCCGTGCCCGGTGATGAAGAGGAGGAGTATTAAGGGAATTGGTTCAATGGTCATTTGTTCCGCTATTTCGAACCTTTGCATCGCGCCTCTTGTGGGGAAATTTGATTCGGTATGCCTTGAGGGATTCAAGTGTAAGGAGTGGTACGAATCCGGCGCCGAGCAAAAGCCAGCGAATGTCCCAGTCCGGCATCACGGTTCCGAGTAAGTGGCTGAGAAATGGCACGTGGTGCAGGATCAATTGCAGTCCGAATGATGCGGCAACGACCATTGCTAGGTGGTTTCGGTTAAGCCAATTCATTCGCCAAAGCGGAATTCTCTCGCTGCGAAATGAAAGTGATTTTGAGAGTTCGCAAAACACGAGTGTGGTGAATGCCATCGAACGCGCCGTTTCGATACCGTCATTTTGTAATGACCAATTAAAGATGCTAAGACAAACAACCACAGTGGCTATGTCGCCGACGATCATCCTTTCAATGAATACTCGGTCCATCATGGTTTCGCTGCGCGGGCGCGGGCGGCGGCGCAGCACACTGGCATCAATCGAATCGGTGGCCAGGCAGAGTGCGGGGAGTCCGTCGGTGATGAGATTGATCCAAAGCAAATGAATTGGCAGCAAGGGTGAAGGTAGGCCGATGAGGATGCAAATCGTCATTAGCAGCAGTTCGGCAGAGTTGCTGGCAATCAGGTATTGCAGGGTTTTTCGGATGTTATCGTATATACCCCGACCCTGCTCTACTGCGGCGACAATACTGGCGAAATTGTCGTCGGTGATGACCATGTCCGACGCCTGCTTGGTGACTTCGGATCCATGAAGTCCCATTGCAATACCGATATCGGCACCCTTGAGTGCTGGGGCGTCGTTCACGCCGTCACCGGTCATGGCAACCACCGCTCCATTGGCTTGCCATGCCTTGACGATGCGTAGTTTGTGTTCGGCGGTGACGCGAGCATAAACGGTGGTTTGGAGTACGCATGTGCGCATGTCATCGTCGCTCATTGCGTCCAATTCCGTACCGCTCACTGCGGTGTCGTCGTTATTAGCAATTCCAAGTTCTCGCGCGATGGCGAGTGCGGTGTGTGGGTGATCACCCGTGATCATCACAACGCGAATGTTGGCATCGTGACAGTGTGTAACCGCTTCTTTTGCTTCAGTCCTTGGTGGGTCATACATCCCGGCAAGTCCTACAAAAACGAGATCCTGTTCGAAATTTTCGGTGATCTCGCGTGCCACCGTGCCCTGCGGTAAATCACGATAAGCCGCTCCAATCACACGAAGCGCTCTTGCGGCCATGGTCTCGTTTTGTTTTTCGACACAACTCCGTTGCAAATCGTCAAGTGGCACGATGCCGGATTCGGTATAGATGCTCGCGCAACGTTGCAACAGCACCTCGGGCGCACCATTCACAAACGCTCGCAAGCTTCCATTTGGCATGCGTCGAATGATTGTGCGGCGTTTGCGCTCTGAATCGAAGGGAATTTCATGATGCCGAGGAAGGTCGCGTTCGATCTCATCGGCTTTGCCTCCGACCTTGTGTCCGGCGACAAGCGTCGCGCCTTCGGTCGGATCGCCGATGACTTTCCATGTGCCTTCTTCGAACATGAGTTCGGCGTTGTTGCAGGCAAGAAGTGTGGTGGCCAATTCCATCAATGGCTCGGCATGTTCTGTGCCGGCGGCTTGTCCTTTGAAGAGAATTTCGCCGTGTGGCCCGTAGCCCTCACCCGTTACGGCAAAGGTTTGCCCTGCGACAAACAACTCGCGGACCGTCATGTCGCCTAAGGTGAGTGTTCCTGTCTTGTCGGTGCAGATCACATTTGTGGATCCAAGTGTTTCCACGGCGGGAAGTCTCCGAACGAGGGCGCGTCGTCGTGACATGCGCATCACGCCAAGCGCCAGAGCTATGGTCACCACAGCGGGCATACCCTCCGGTACGGCGGCCACGGCGAGACTCACCGAGGTCATGAACATTTCCAGCAGCTCAGTGCCGCGCAGCAAGCCTAGCAGGAACAACAGCACAACGATGCAGAGTGCCACCCACACAAGTATTTGACCGAGTGAGTCCAGCTTTTCTTGCAGCGGGGTTCGCTCATCCTCATCGGCGCGCTGGATCAATCCAGCAATCTTGCCGAGTTCGGTTTGCATGCCTGTAGCAACGATCCATGCACGTCCCTGACCCGCCGCGACGCTGGTGCCTTTGAACAGCATGTTGTTGCGGTCACCGAGTGGAAGGTCCGCGTCATCGATCACTTCGACAACTTTGCTCACAGGTTCAGATTCGCCGGTGAGGGTCGACTCAACGCAGCGCAAAGCCACAGTTTCCAAAAGGCGAGCATCGGCGGCAACAATGTCACCAGCTTCCACCTCAAGCAGATCACCCGGCACCAACTGTGTGGCAGGCACGATGATTGTTCTGCCGTCACGCTGTACGCGTGCGATCGGTGCAGTCATTTCGCGCAATGCGGCAATGCTTTGCTCTGCCTTGTGTTCTTGATAAAATCCAATGACACTATTGAGGAAAACGATGGCAAAGATAGCGATGGCATCGACTGGCTCTCCCATGGCCCATGCCACGGCAGCGGCGACCATCAGCAACCACACGATGAAACTTTTGAATTGTCGCCAGAAGATGGTGATGCGTCTGACAGGTTTCGTTTCCTGAATTTCGTTGGCGCCATGTGATTCAAAGCGCTTTAAGGCCTCGGCGGCGCTGAGTCCTTGACGCGAAGTTTGCAAGCGTGCTTGCACTTCCGTTTCGTTCAAATTGTGCCAACTGGGCGAATCGTTGTGGTAAGGCGCGGTCATTTGCGAAGCACAAAGGTGACATACGCCACATACGCGATCAGCAATCCGATACCGTGTGATCGCCCGATGAATCCTCTGCGCGATGGCACAAGCATGAGTACGGTGAGAAGCCCGGTGATCAATGTGATCTTGATTTGCCAACCGCTGACATCGATAGGGCATATCATGGCAGCAATGCCAATGATCCACAGGCCATTGAAAATGTTGCTGCCCAGGATGGTGCTAAGGCTGATGTCGCGTTTTCCGCGAAGTTGCGCAACTAAGGTGGTGGCAAGCTCAGGCATTGATGTGCCCGCAGCTACCATCGTGGCACCGATCGCAAATTCGGAGATTCCAAATTTTTTCGTGAGCTCTTTAGCGCCTTCAACCACGAGATTTCCGCCAGCGATAAGGCAAGCCAGACCGACGAGGCAGGCCATGGTGACTTTGACGGATCCTGTTTCGCCTCGTGGGCTTGAGGCGGATTCTTCTCTTTGTTTGCGGGCCTCAATCACAATCAATGCGAGCCAACTAAAAAATGCCACTACCAGTAGGCAGCCATCAAGCCGTGAGATTTTGCCGTCGACCGCCAGCGCGCCAACCAAGATCGGAGCTAGCAAGGCACCAAAAAATTCGCGCCTGATGTTTTGCCATGTCGTTGGTATCGCTGCGATCATGATCGCCAGTCCGAGGATGAGTGCGACATTCATGACATTGCTGCCGAGCGCATCGCCAAGAGAGATTTCAGGCTCGCCCGCGGTGGCGGATGAAAGCGCGATAAAGAATTCCGGTGAAGAGGTGGCAAATGCCGCGATGGTCGCCGCAATGATCGACGCTGAGACCCGCAAGTATTGAGCCAAGCCTACAACACCACGCAGAAAAACTTCTCCGCCAATGCCCGCCAGTAGCAAGCCAACAGCCAGCGATTGGAAATCATTCAACATCATCTCGATGGTCAGCCCGTGAGATGAAACTAAGCCCCTGCTTTTTTTGACCCGCTATTCCGCGTTCGTGCATCACAGCCCGAACTCAATCACGCGCTCAGACGGGCCTTGGGCTGGTCTTCCTCACATTTTCATCAACCACTCGCGGAAGGTGGCCTTGTCGGTGCCTATCGGGATGGCGACTTTTTCGCGGTGGGCGAGGATGGCGAGGCGTTCGGGGACCTCGACGGCGTTGGGGCCGAGCTCGGCTTCCATCACATCGGGGAACTTCGCCGGATGGGCGGTTTCGAGGGTGATGGTGGCGCTGCAGGGGTGAGCGGCGCGCCATGCGCGGGCGGCGAGCCAGCCGATCGCGCCGTGGGGGTCGATCTCGTAATCGTAGAGCGACTTCACTTCGCGGATCGCGGCGCGAGTGCGATCGTCGTCGAACCACATGCCGCTGATGCGCGATTTCATTTTTTCCCATGATCCACCGAAGAGTGCCTGCATGCGAACGAAGTTCGAGGGTGCGCCGACATCCATAGCGTTGGAGATGGTGGCGACACTAGGGCGCGGTGCATAAATGCCACTGCGCAGGAATTCGGGCACGACATCGTTGCGGTTGGTGGCGGCGATGAAGTGGTCGACCTCGAGGCCGAGTTGCATGGCCAGCAGTCCGGCGGTGAGGTTGCCGAAATTTCCGGATGGCACGACGAAGACCGGCTTCACGCCTTCGGGAAGTTGTCGGCTACTATGGATGTAGTAGAAACTTTGCGGCACGAGGCGCGC
>JBMTCI010000099.1:0-4776 GCA_049430745.1 Luteolibacter sp.
ACCGCAAGCACCGGATGGTATGTCGATAGCGTTTCTTTACTAGGCGGCGGAGACTTCACCAACAACGCCCCGACGATCACATCACCCGCCACCATACCAGGCAGCAGCAGTGTAACTGAAAATGAGGTGACTTACCGCTTGATCGCAGGGTCCTCCGCGAGCTTGACCGTATCGGCCACCGATGACGGTACAGGAGAAAGCGCGCTTGCTTACACATGGACCACAACGGGACCAGCGCCTTCTTTCATAACACCAAACGGCGATAATGCCGCCAAATCTGCTACGATTACTTTCGAATCGGCGGGGGATTACCAAATTGCCGTGGCGGTGACCGACGCTCAAGGATTGACCACCAACAGTACATTCAACGCGCGCGTCACTCAAATCGCCACCGACATCCAAGTCAGCCCGAGTTTTGTTTCCTTGGGAGTGGGATCCGCTCAGCAATTTTTTGCGAACACACTCGACCAATTCGGCGCAAACATGACCAATCAGCCATCAAGTTTTGCATGGTCGGCAAGTGGTGGCGGAACCATTAATTCTTCAGGAACTTTCATCGCAAACCAAGCAGGCGGACCATTTACCATCACCGCCGTTGCCGAAACTCTCAGTGGAAACGCAAGCGTCACAGTAAATCCACTCAATGCTACCATCATTCTCAGCAATCTAAACCAAACCTACGACGGCCAACCATCCGCAGTCACAGTAAGCACGGATCCACCAGATCTATCGGTGTCCGTGACCTATGATGGCTCTAACACCGCACCGACCAACGTCGGCACATACTCCGTTGTCGCCACAATCATTGACCCAAATTACCAAGGCAGCGCTAGTGGTAGTTTGACCATCACCAAAGCCAACGCCGTTGTGACACTTGGAAACATGGAACAAACCTACGACGGAACACCCAAATCCATCACCGCGACCACTACGCCCGCAGGTCTGCCTGTCATCATCACCTACGATGGCTCGGCTTCGGCTCCCGCCAATGCAGGTTCTTATGCCATTGCCGCCACTATCGATGATTCAAACTACGAAGGCGAAACATCGGGCACTTTCATCATCGCAAAAGCTCCGGCGGGCATTGAGTTAACCAATCTTTCCCAGACTTACGACGGAACACCGAAATCGGTCACCACCAACACAACACCTGCCGGATTGAATGTAACCATCACCTACAACGGCTCAAACTCACCGCCCACAGATGTGGGATCCTACGCTGTAGTAGCCACCATCGACGACGCCAACTACGAAGGAAGCGCTAGTGACAACCTCATCATTGCCGCAAACAACACATGGAATGCATGGGTCACGGCTCACTTCACCTCGGAACAACAAAGTACAGGCTTGGCATCGGAGAACGCTGACCCCGATGCTGATGGCATGGCCAATTTGGCTGAATACGCCTTGGGTGGCGATCCTCACGCATTCACGCCGATGCCCACGGTTCAGGTCGACTCGACCTGGCTCACCCTCACATTTACCCGACCGCCAAGCCTTCCCGATGTGATTTACGCCGCCGAATCGTCCAGCGACCTGTTGGAATGGAGCCCGGTCGATATCGAAGTGATCAACAGTGGGGAAACCGAATCAGTGAGAGCCCGCATCCCGATTTCCACGGGAGAATCAGCCAAGCGCATGATGCGTTTGCGATTCACGCGGCCCTGATAGGGAATTGGCAAGCCATCGATTTCTCATTGCCAAGGATACGGAAAATCCTAAGTTCTACCCATGATTCAACGCTTGATTCTGTCAACAGCCCTCGTGATTGTTTCCATCGCATGCAGCGCTTGCTGCTGTTTGTTCTAAAACCCCTCTGAATTAGTTCTCACCAATTTTCTCACCATGAAAAAACTCGCCACCATCCTTAGTCTTATCGCCGTGTCACTCGGCTTTTCATCCTGCTGCTCGATGTTTGGAATCAAAGATCAGCATGGCCACTATCGCACCGAAACGCGTCAGGTGAAGACCTGCAAGTACGACATCGTCACCAAACAAGTGGTGATTCCCGGTGATGCCAAGAGCGGCAAGGGTGGTATGGTTCAAACGATCGAAGAAAAAGTCCCTCGCTACAAAACTGTCACCAAAAAGGTACGCGTATACGGCGGATCCTGCGTGCGACTGTTTTGCCCACGTAAAGACGCCTGCGGCACGACCTCAGAATCAACCCGTCAACTTTCCAGCGCTCAAGGCCCGGTTGGCAGCCCGCACATTGGCCTTGTTCCAACCATGAAGCCAATGGCTCCCTGATCTCCCAAGTTTTTAACGAAAATTTGCCAACGCGGCGGGCTAATTACCCGCCGCGTTTTTTGTGGCTTCGAATGCCGTGTAAAAAGACTGGAAATCCAATGCATTTCTCCCATTCTTCCCGCCACTTCCCCAATTCTCCCCATGGCCATCAACATTGAAATGCCCAAGCTCTCGGACACCATGACCGAGGGCACCGTGATCAAATGGCACAAGCAAGTCGGCGATACCGTCGAAGTCGGTGACTTGCTGGCCGAAATCGAAACCGATAAGGCCACGATGGAAATGGAGGCATTCGACGACGGAACGATCACCGAAATCCTCGTTCCCGCAGGTGAAAGAGCGGTCATTGGTGGAGTTCTCGCCGTGCTTGATGGCGACTCGGCTGCTGCCCCAAGTGCCCCCGTTGCTTCAAGCCCCTCTGCCACGCCAAGCAGCGCCGCAGCACCTGTCAAAGCTGCCACAAGTCCCGTTGCTCCAATTTCCAGCGACGGTGATCGCATCAAGGCTTCGCCGCTTGCCCGCAAGATTGCCGCGGAACAAGGTGTCGATCTGACGGGTATCAGCGGATCCGGCCCTGCCGGCCGCATCGTCAAACGCGATGTTGAAACTGCAAACTCTTCACCCAAAAAAGCCGCTGCTTCTTCAGAAGCTCTTGCCGCTTCGGCACTAGCCGCCGCCGTGAAATCCAAGGCCGCTGCACCCAATCCACCCACACCCGCAGCAACCCAAGCCATCGTCCCTGTGGCCAAAGATGGTGACGAAAGGATTGAGTTGAGCTCGATGCGCAAAGTCATCGCATCGCGCCTTTTGACCTCCAAGGTCACGATTCCGCATTTCTACCTCCATGTTGAAGCCGATGCCGCACCACTGATGGCGCTTCGCGCTCAGGTCAATGAGCAAGCCGAAAAAACTCACGGCAACAAATACTCAGTCAACGACTTCATTCTCAAGGCTGTGATCAATGCGGCCCTAACCGTACCGGCGATCAACGCCTCATTTGCCGGAGACCATATCGTGAAATTCAAACACATTGGTTTGTCTGTCGCTATCGCAGTTGAAGACGGCCTTGTGACTCCAGTCATCAAACAAGCCGAAAACCAATCGCTTCTCGCCATTTCGAGAGCCGTCAAAGACTTCGCTGTCCGGGCTAAGGAGAAAAAACTCAAGCCGGATGAATTTGATGGCGGAACCATCACTGTTTCAAACCTCGGCGCTTGGGGCATCGAATCATTCGACGCTATCGTCAATCCTCCTCAAGCCGCCATTCTCTCGGTTGGTGCGGCGATTGAAAAACCCGTGGTCAAAAACGGACAGATTATCCCAGGCTTGCGCATGAATCTTGGCCTCTCTGCCGACCATCGCGTGGTTGATGGCGCGGTGGCAGCCCAGTTCCTTTCAGAGGTCAAGAAGCTCATCGAGCAGCCCGCAATGATGCTTCTGTGATCCAAACAATCCGATCCATTTCAAACAAGCCTCATGGACAAAATCCATGGGGCTTTTTGCTGCGCTCTATATGAAGATATCTTTATTTGATTCAATAAGATCATCTTCTTAATCGTGTGAACAAGTGCCGAAAAATGCTGTTTCCCAGAATGAAATGGAGCGTTCCACGCAAATAACAAATTGTGGATTAGAATCCAATGTCATGATCCCAATCATTGTTTTGGGGTACACGAACATTCATTTCCACACACCACACACAGTTGTTCACAGTGAACTCACAGATATTGACTGGGATATTGATGATCACAAGTGATCCGCGCCAACATTTGCTGAAATTCATCGCTTGAAGGCTGCCATCAATGACGAAAGATCTGCCGGTGCGGCCTTGTCTGCTGTGAGAATGGCGGATTTCTGCAAGGAAACAATTTCATCCACCCCTTTGCGACAGAGCTCTAGCATCGCACTCATCTGATCGCCTGAAAAAACCGCCTCTTCACCACTGCCTTGAATTTCCACAAATTCCTGAGCATCAGTCATCACGACATTGAAATCAACCGTCGCGCCTTTGTCCTCGATGTAATTGAGATCAAGTACCGGCATGCCTTCGTGAATTCCTGCCGAAACGGCAGCTACAAGTTTTCGGATGGGGAAATCCTTGAGCTTTCCATCAATCATCAATTTGTTGAACGCGATCGCCATAGCAACACACCCACCAGAAATCGCTGCGGTGCGCGTGCCGCCATCCGCTTGCAGTACATCGCAATCGATCCAAATGGTACGCTGACCAACCTTTTTCAAATCAACGACAGCTCTCAAAGATCGGCCAATCAGACGCTGAATCTCGGATGATCGTCCATCCAGCCTGCCTCGCGAAATGTCTCGAGGTTTTCGTTCAAGGGTCGAGTAAGGAAGCATCGAATATTCAGCGGTCAACCATCCGCCTTCAACCTTTTGCGCACGCATCCATCGCGGAACATCCTCCTCGATGGTCGCGCTACAAATGACTCGAGTGTCTCCAAATGAAACTAATACCGATCCCGTGGCATTGGGAGCCACATTGGGGATGAATGAAATCGGGCGAAG
>JBMTCI010000100.1:0-4661 GCA_049430745.1 Luteolibacter sp.
CACACGAACCGGATAAAGAACAACCTTCACCCACGGCGCACGACGCGACAACACATTGATCATGTCCTGCAAGGCCGCGCCCGACTCGGATGTCACGATGCCGACGGTGCGTGGAAAAAACGGCAAAGGCTTTTTGCGTTCCGCATCAAACAGGCCCTCTTGCTGCAAGCGACGCTTGAGTTGTTCGAACTTCGCCTGCAAATCCCCTGCCCCCGCGCGCTCGACCTGCTTCACGATGACCTGCAATTGCCCGCGCGCCTCATAGACACTTGCCTCGGCAAACACCCGTACCTTTGCACCATCTACCAAAGCCGCCGCCCCCTCGCGCCTTATCGCAGAAAACATCACACACTGAATCTGCGCGCCCTCGTCTTTGAGCGAAAAATACCAATGCCCGCTGCCCTGTTTCTTGAGATTCGACACCTCACCCTCGACCCACAACTCGCCGATCTCGCCCTCAAGCAGCAACTTCATGCGACGCAAAAGTTGCGTCACCGACAAAGCGGCATCCTCGGAAGGCCTCGAGCGCGAAAACAAATCCACGCCCGAATCTGTCAGCCCCATGAAAATGATCGAGTCGGAAAATTCGCGCAAAATCACAATTTCCCCACGTACGCCGATTGACCGCTTTTCACATGCGAATTCCAGCGTTAAGAAAATCCGCGTGATCCGCTCGCTGCGATTGATGGACTTTAGGTGCTTTGAGTCGCTTGATCTCGAAGCCCCCGAAGCTGGCGCGATCCTCACTGGCGACAACGCCCAAGGGAAAACCTCGATCCTCGAGGCGATCTGCATGCTCGTGCGCCTGCAATCGCCACGCAGTCATCGCCTGGCGACGCTCGCACGCTTTGGCAAAGACGCCTTTGGCATCGCGGGCAATGCATGGGAAAAAGAACACCAAGTGAAATGGACCCGCAGCGGGATCTCACTCAAGCAAGACACCGCGCCCTGCAACAGCCGCTCAGATTATCTCGCGCATGGTGGACTCGTCGTTTGGATGGGCAACGAAGACCTCGAACTCGTTCGCGGCCCTGGCGAAACACGCCGCCGCTACCTCGATTTCATCGGCTCGCAAATCGATCCCGCATACCGACGCGCATGGTCACGCTATCGCCGTGCACTCACCGCCAAAAACCTGCTTTTGCGCGAGGGCCAGGGTCGCGATAAGGAAATTTTTTCCTACGATCAGATTCTTGCCGAACATGGCACTTATTTGATCCAAGCCCGCGCGCATATGATCGCGCGACTCAACCCCTTCGCAGCAAACGCTCAATCCTCCATCAGCGGCAGAAACGAATCGCTCACCCTCGATTATCTTCCTGCCAGCGGACCCGACCTTCATCAATCGATCATCGAAGCCCGCGAGCGCGAACGAAAAAACCGTCAGTCCGTCGTCGGCCCGCACCGCGACGATGTCTCGCTGCGCATCGATGGCAAACCTGCTGCCGATTTCGCCAGCGAAGGCCAACAACGCACGATCGCCCTCGCGCTCAAGCTCGCCCAAGGTCGTCTGCTCGAAAGTGCTGGAAAATCCACACCTGTCTACCTACTCGACGACATCTTCGGCGAACTCGACCCCCAACGCCGCAACGCGCTGATCAATCACATGCCATCAAACGCGCAAAAGTGGATCACTACCACTCACCTTGATTGGTTGAAATCCACCCACTGCCTCGGCGCGATGCAGCATTTTACGATCAAGGCCGGCACCTGTTTGGCGCACAACGCCTAGCGAAAGAATCCGCTTTTTCACTCCCGCTAAAAACACAAAAGCCCGGGAAATTCCCGGGCTTTTGGAAAAAGGTTGTATCGATAAAAAATCAGCGCGAGTAGAGCTCGACGATGAGCTGCTCGTTGACCACTGGATCGATGTCGGAGCGCTCAGGCACACGCGAAACGGTGACCTCAAGCTTGTCCTTGTCGACATTGAGCCAATCGCTAGAAGGCATCGATTGAGTCAGGTCGGTCATGCGCAGCACCAATTGCTGTGAAGAAGGCTTGGCACCAACCTTGATCACGTCACCCGGCTTGACTTGATAGCTTGGGATATCAACGCAGCGGCCATTCACGAGAATGTGACCGTGATTAACAATCTGACGGGCGGCCTGACGCGAGTTGCCGAAACCTGCGCGGTAGCAAACATTGTCGAGGCGGGTCTCAAGCAATTGCAAAAGGATCTCACCGGTCACACCGCGACGCCTTGCGGCTTCTTCATAATAACCACGGAATTGCTTCTCGAGCACACCGTATTGGAAGCGGAGCTTTTGCTTTTCGCCAAGCGCGACGGAGTATTCGCTCTTCTTCTTGCGACCAGCGCGCACACCGTGCTGACCGGGCGGGAAGTTGCGACGCTCGAGCGCCTTGGAAGAGCCAAAGAGTGCGACGCCGAAGCGACGGCTGATCTTGGTGCGGGGACCTGTGTAACGTGCCATGTTCTGAAATGGATAAGTTGATGATTAAACGCGGCGGGCCTTCTTCGGACGGCAGCCATTGTGTGGAATTGGAGTCACATCGCGGATGGAAAGGATTTCCAAGCCAAGACCTTGCACGGCGCGGACAGCGGACTCACGACCGGAACCCGGGCCCTTGACGCGGACATCAACCTCTTTGAGGCCGTGACCCATCGCCTGGCGGCAGGCATCTTGCGAAACGACCTGCGCGGCGTAGGCGGTGCTTTTGCGCGAGCCCTTGAAGCCCATCTTGCCGGCCGTCGACCATCCGATCGCGTTGCCGTTCACATCGGTCACGCTGACCAAGGTGTTGTTGAAAGTCGCGGTCACATGCACCACGCCACGGGTGACATTCTTGGAACCCTTGGCCTTGTGAATTTTGATCTCCTCTTCACCTCCGCCGATCTCGGCAAAGATGTCGCGCTTGACTTCCTTTTTCGGAGCCTCGGCGGATGCCTCCGGCGCGGGGGCCGCTGCAGCAGCCTTCACTTCGGCTTCGATTTCCTGATTGGTTTCTTGGTCGGACATGAATCAATGATGGATGGGATTACTTCTTAACGCCCACGGTCTTCTTCTTGCCCTTGCGGGTGCGAGCATTGGTGCGGGTGCGTTGACCGCGAACTGGCAAGCCACGCTTGTGACGAATGCCGCGGTAGCAGTTGATCGAGGTGAGTCGCTTCATCTGGGCCTGACGCTCGCGGCGCAGGTCGCCTTCGACGAGAATGCCTTCGGTCTGGATGACTTGGGAAATGCGCACGAGTTGATCCTCGGTGAGTTGACCGGTGCGGATGTTCGGGTCGATTCCCGCATGCTCAAGAATCTTGGCAGCCGTCGGACGGCCAATGCCAAACATGTAGGGAAGAGAAGCTTCGATGCGCTTCTCGTTGGGGATTTCAATGCCTAGGATGCGTGCCATGATGTGCGTTGTTTCGCGTGGATGCCCGGAACTTCCGAACTGTCGCCGGAACCCTGCGGGGCGCGTGATTTAGCAGACATCGGCAGTCTGGCAAGCCGGAAATGGAAAATTTCCCAACCAATCGGACAATTTGTCAAATTTCGCCCGCCTTTGGGAAAATCTCCCTTCGATCTGGGTCTTTGCCGAAAATTTGACCGCATCGCACGCTCATGATTGGCCGAGAGATCACTTCTGGACAAAAGGCGCCCCGAACCTAGCTTTGCGATCAAACCAATATCCATGGATTACCCCACCGCCTCCCCCCTCTCGCTCCCCGAAGACGATGTCGCCGCCATCGACGAACTTGGAAAAATCCACCAAGCCCTGCGCAGCGAAATCGGTAAAGTGATCGTCGGCCAGGAACAGGTCATCGAACAACTCACGATCTGCCTTTTTGCCAAAGGTCACGCGCTCCTCATGGGTGTGCCCGGACTCGCCAAAACGCTCCTTGTTTCATCCGTTGCCCAAACCTTCGATCTCAGCTTCAACCGCATCCAGTTCACGCCCGATCTGATGCCTGCCGACATCACCGGCACCGACATCATCCAAGAATCCGGCGCCGGCGGTCGCCGCGAATTTGAGTTCATCAAAGGCCCGGTCTTTTCCCACATGGTGCTTGCCGATGAAATCAACCGCGCACCCGCCAAAACCCAATCGGCAATGCTCGAAGCGATGCAGGAAAATAAAGTGACCATTCTCGGCAAAACTTACTCTCTGCCCTCGCCTTTCTTCGTACTCGCCACTCAAAACCCGATCGAACAGGAAGGCACCTATCCACTGCCCGAAGCACAACTCGACCGCTTCATGTTTCTCATCGAGGTCGGCTACCCAAGCGCCGATGATGAAACACGCATTGCAAGAGAAACCACCGGCGCCGGCCACGCATCGCTCGAGAAACTCATCGACGGACCCAAAATTCTCGCCTGTCAGCAACTCGTTCGCCGCCTCCCGGTGCCGGAGCATGTTTATCAAGCCGCTGTCCGACTCGTTCGCAAAACCCGCCCCGGCCAAGCGGAATCACCCGCATGGATCAACGAATCAGTCGCATGGGGCGCCGGACCCCGCGCCGTCCAATATCTCATCCTAGGCGCCAAATCACGCGCCGCGCTTCGCGGATCCTACATGGCTTCACTCGAAGACCTCGAGGCCATTGCACCCGCGGTTCTCAATCACCGCGTCATCACCAATTTCAACGCGGAGTCCCAAGGCATGAACTCGAAAAAAATCGTCGAGCGACTGATCCGCGAAGCACGCGA
>JBMTCI010000101.1:0-4632 GCA_049430745.1 Luteolibacter sp.
AAGAAGATCGCGCGCCTGATGCGAGCGTTCTTGGCGCTGAAAAAAACTTGGCCCGAATCGGGTGGCGAGAGGTCGGCGGGTACCATCAGTCGAGAAGGAAAAACCATGCGGCGAGCGCTAGCGCGGCAAGCAGCAAGGCGGTGAACATCAGGCGTACGATGGGTTTGCGATCCATCGTCTGCCACCACTGGGCGGCTCCGCTGCCAATCACATTGAGCTCAAGTGGCTTGGGAACCATCGTGAGCTCGGCGAATTGCGGTCCGGCAGCAAGGTAGGATTTTTTCATCGCCTCGACAAAGGCGGTTGGCCATGGCGGCGGGGTGAGAAAAACGCTCTGCCACTTGTCGGGCATCCCTGCGAGTAGGAGGGCAAGACGACCACGGGCGGCGAGTCGTCGATTTTCGAGCGGAACATCGAGCACATCCTGGGTCCAGTTGGCGATTTCGGTGAGCGCTTCCTCCATCGCGAGAATGCGAACAGGTTTGTCCGGCTCTTTGACGCGTCTTTCCGATGCCCGACGAAGAATGCCGCCAACGAGGTCCGCGACAAGCAATCGGTTGCGCAGGCGAAGGGCTTGCAGATAGGCCTCAACCGCGGTGTAGGCTTCCTCCCACTCGACGAGTTCCTCTTCGTTGAGTGGGGTCAGGCGGTCTAGGGGTTGATGCGATGGACCCATGTTTCGGTGAGGTAGTCGTCCCCGCGCTTGAGGCAGCAACGAAGCTCAATCGGACCGATGTCCGAAAGCTTGGTGCCCTCGGCCGAGGGGGCGACTTGGAATGCAAGGCGCCAGCGGTCCTCGGGAATTTGCTGAAGGTTGATGCCTTGGATGACAACCTTGGCGCCATTTTCGCCAATCGCTTCGATTTGTGGCGTGAGGGGCCTCTCGGCGCTTTGCTGAAGGCTGGTGCCTTTGAACTCGACAATGATCGTGCGCTGACCGGGTTGCCAATCGTGAGTGCCGCTGCGCGTGGCGACGACATGACCAATGGCCTGTGAGGGATCGGGATCCATGGTCCAGTGCTGGCGATAGGAAAATTCGACGCGGTCGCCTGGTTGCGGTGTGCGCGCGGGTTCCCACATGGCGACGGTGTTATCGGCGAGTTCGTTGGTGGTTGGAATTTCCATCAGCATCACGCGGCCCGGACCCCAATCGGAAGTCGGCTCGATCCACAATGAGGGACGCAGGTGGTAGGCGGCCTCGTCGTCCTCATACGCACTGAAGCGGCGGTCGCGTTGGAGAAGGCCAAAGCCGTCGCATTTGTCCATGCTGAAGAAGCTGAATTCAAGGCGTCCCGAGTCGTTGCAGATGGGACGCCAAATGCGTTCGCCAGTACCCATGCGGATCGCGAGTCCATCGGTGTCGTGCACCTCTGGGCGGAAATCATCGAAACGGCGGCGCGAGTTTTCGCCAAACCAGAACATGCTCGACATGGGCGCAATGCCAAGGCGTTGGACAGCGCGGCGGGTAAAGATCACGGCGCGGACTTCGACGATGGTTTCATTGCCGGGATGGATTTTAAATGCGTAAGCACCCGTGTATGAGGGACCATCGAGCAAGGCGTAGAGACGGGCTTGCGTTTCACCGGGTTCGGGTTTGCGCAGCCAGAACTCGCGGAAGTTGGGGAACTCCTCGGCACCGCCATCAATGCCAGTATCGACCGCGATGCCACGCGATGAAATGCCATAACGCTGATTGCGGCCAAGCGCACGCCAGTAGCTGGCGCCCTGAAAGACGATTAGTTCGTCGAAATATTCGGGGTTGTTCAGAGTTGTGTGAAGACGGAATCCAGCAAAGCCACCATCGGCGGGAAGCTCGCCATGTTTTTGGATGAGCGGTCCGTAATTGAAAAAAGCCTCGGCAAGACGAATGCGTTGCTGATGGCTGCTGGTGAACTCATTCAGCGTGACTGGCTCGCGGTAGAGATAGCCCGGATGAAAAAACATCGCGCGGAACGGCAGATTGTCCGAGGCCCAGAGCGCTTGGTTTGGATTGAAGCGGATGTCGCGATACTGATCGTAGGTCAGGTTATTCATCCATTCTGGCAACGAGTCGCGATTCGGCGGCGTGTAGGGTTTGTTCGCGAGATCTCTTGCTCGACTCTGGATGCTATCGAATCCGATGTCTTCGCGTTCCCATGTTTGAGACAGGGCACCGGACGTCGCGGCCGCGACCACGAAAAGGGATAATATGCTTCGCACGGCGCGTTATTTAGGGGTGAGGGAAGGCCGCGTCAAGATTGGCTAACAGCAAATCCGATATAAAATCGGGGTTCGATTGGCGTAGAAGGAGAAGCTCATGGCGGACTACATCGATCTCAAGAGGTCGATGGTCTCATTGAGGCGGGCGATGGGCTTTGCGGATTCGAGTCGGGGAAAACGCCTTTCGGCCAAGAGGATGTATGCGCCATTGCGGAACAGCATCAGGCGTTGACCTTGGATTTCGACCGACTGGATCTCGTTGGCGGCGGCCAGTGACTTGATTCGGGCGATGCTCAGCAAATTCTCCACCGGACTGGGCAGTCGCCCAAAGCGGTCACGCCATGCCGACTCGAGCGCGTCGACCGCCTTGATGCTGAGGGCGCCTGAAAGTTCCCGGTATGCGCGCAGGCGCAGTCGGGTGTCGTCGAGCCAAGTGATCGGCAAAAACGCGGGGATGGCATCGTTGGCTTGGCGGTCGCCCTGTTTCATCCACGCGGCCTCGGTGCTGATGACAAAGTCCGCCTTGAAGCCTGGTGGTGTCACGCTGCCAGCCTTGCGTCCTTTGAGTCGCTCGACTGATTGCTTGAGGAGTTGGCAATAGAGTTCAAAGCCGATCTGTGAAATGTGCCCCGACTGTTTCGTGCCGAGGAGATTCCCCGCGCCACGGATTTCAAGATCGCGCATGGCAATTTTGAATCCTGACCCAAGTGCGGTGTGTTCCTTGATCGCGTGGATGCGTTTACGCGCGTCGCCGGCGGTGATCATATCGCGGGGAAGAAGCAGGATCGCGTGGGCTTTTTCTCCGGCTCTTCCAACGCGTCCGCGAAGTTGATAGAGATCAGCAAGGCCAAAGCGGTCGGCTCGGTCGATGATGATCGTATTCGCATTGGGGATATCGATGCCGGTCTCGATGATGGTCGTGGCAAGGAGCACATCGGCCTCGCCATTCACAAAGGTGCGCATGACCACCTCGAGTTCGTCTTTGTCCATTTGACCATGCCCAACGACGATGCGTGCCTCAGGCACAAGGGCAGCGATGCGTTCGCGCATGTTTTCGATCGTCTTGACGCGGTTGTGCAGGAAAAAGGTTTGCCCGCCGCGTTTCATTTCGCGTCGAATCGCATCGCGAATGATGCGCTCGTCATAGGGGCTGATCGATGTCGCGACGGGCACGCGGTTGGGTGGCGGCGTTTCGATTGTCGACATGTCGCGTGCACCCATCAGCGCCATGTAAAGCGTGCGGGGGATGGGTGTGGCGGAAAGCGTGAGCACATCGACCTGACGAAAGAGTTGTTTGAATTTCTCTTTGTGAGCGACGCCGAAGCGCTGCTCCTCGTCGATGACCACGAGACCGAGATCTTTGAAATGCACATCGCCTGAAACAAGGCGATGGGTGCCGATTACGAGGTCGACTGAGCCATCGGCGATGCCGGCGATGGTGTCGCGTATTTCGGCGGGCGAGCGAAAGCGGTTGAGAAGATCAATGCGCACGGGGTAGTCCGACATGCGCTCGCGAAAGGTGCGCCAGTGCTGCTCGGCGAGCACGGTGGTGGGCACGAGGATGGCCGCCTGTTTGCCGCTGGTGATGGTTTTGAATGCGGCGCGGATCGCGACCTCGGTTTTTCCAAAGCCGACATCTCCACAGATCAAACGATCCATCGGTCGGGTTGCCTCAAGATCGCGTTTGGTCTCGTCGATCGCGCGGCGTTGATCGCTGGTTTCCACATGATGGAATGAACGCTCGAATTCCCACATCCATCGGCTGTCGGGTGGATGTGCGTAGCCGGGTTCGTGATTCCGCTCGGCCTGGACGCGCAGAAGTTTGGCGGCGTAATCGAGAATCGATTTCTCGGCTGCCTTGCGGGCGGATTTCCATGACGCGCCTCCTAGTTTGTTGAGTTCGGGGGTGCGTCCGCCAAGACCGACATATTTGCCGACGAGGTACGACTGCTCGAGAGGGACACCGAGCATCGCGCCATCGCGGTACTCAAGGAGCATCTCCTCGCATCCGTCATTTTCAACAATGCCACGAAACCGAGCGATGCCGTACTCGTAGTGCACGACCAGATCGCCATGATTCATTTCATCAACGGACCCTTGGGTGGCGATCTGGCGAGCGCGATCCAAGATCGATCGGCGCTTGGTACTCGCGCTGCGATAGCGTCCAAAAAGTTCGGAGGAAGAAAGGACCGCGATGCGGGCAAAGGGCAGAGTGAATCCGGCCATCAGTTCGCCGCGCAAAGGCATGATACCGAGATCTCGCACGAGGTCCTTGCCAGATAGTTCCTCGAAACGATCCTGCTCTCCTTGATTGGCAAAGACCATGGCAACGGTCCATTTCTCACGCTGCCATGAGTTGATTTGTTGGAAAAACTGCTCGCGTCGAATTTCATCGAGGATGAAATCTCCCGCTTCAAAAACCCCGAGCGGGCT
>JBMTCI010000102.1:0-4619 GCA_049430745.1 Luteolibacter sp.
CGAATTTGCCATGGGCTCAGCCACGGAAAACTCCGCTCTCCAAATCACCCGCAACCCTCGAGATGCAACACGTATTCCAGGCGGATCTTCCGGCGGATCGGCCGCAGCCGTCGCCGATCGCACCGCCTTCGCCACCCTCGGTTCTGACACTGGCGGATCAATTCGTCAGCCCGCCTCCCACTGCGGCGTGGTCGGACTCAAGCCCTCCTACGGCCGCGTTTCCCGCTATGGCCTCGTCGCCTTCGCCTCTTCACTCGACCAGATCGGCCCGCTCACGCAAAGTGTTGAAGATGCGGCGATGATCCTGCAAGCGATCGCCGGATTCGACCCGCTCGATTCGACCTCGCTCGATGTCCCGGTACCCGATTACCTCGCCACACTGCATGATGGCGTGAAGGGCATGAAGCTCGGACTGCCACGCGAGTACTTCGGCGACGGCATTGATCCGGGCGTGAGGCATGCCGTGGAAAATGCGATCAACAAACTACGCGACCTCGGCGCGGAAATCGTCGACATCTCGCTGCCCCACACCGAACACGCGGTAGCGACCTATTATATCATCGCACCTGCCGAAGCCTCATCGAACCTCTCGCGCTTTGATGGCATTCGCTACGGTCACCGCACCAAACAACCCGCCGACATCGCCGACCTCTACCGCAAGTCACGCGAGGAAGGCTTCGGTCCTGAAGTCAAACGCCGCATCATCCTCGGCACCCATGTGCTTTCTTCAGGCTACTACGACGCCTACTACGGACGCGCTCAAAAAGTCCGCACGCTTATCCGTCAGGATTTCGAAAAAGCCTTTCAAAAAGTCGACGCCATCATCTCGCCCGTCGCGCCAACTCCCGCCCGCAAAATCGGCGCCGCTGCCGCCGATCCATTGCACGAATACCTCTCCGACATCTTCACGATTTCCGCCAACCTCGCCGGCATCCCGGGCATTTCAGTCCCTTGCGGTACCACGGATTTCGATGGCTCCAAAAACCTTCCCGTCGGCCTCCAAATCCTCGCCCCCCACCTTGAGGAAGCCAAACTCCTGCGCATCGCCAAAGCAGCCGAAGGCTGATTGCAAAAAACGCCGACCCAAGCGGGCCGGCGTTCTTAGAATCTCGACTGATCGGGCAAATCAATGCTCGCGGCAGAACTGCTCGAAGCGGGTAAGGCCCTCATTCAAAATATCAAGCGTCGTACAGTAGCTCAGGCGGATGCCTTCATCATAACCAAACGCGATGCCCGGCACGGCGGCTACCTTGTAGCGTGAAAGAAGTTTGTCGCAAAGGTTCACCGACTTGAGTTGCATGCCGCCAGTGTACACAAAGAAATAAAACGCACCCTGCGGTTCAATTACGCGGATGTTTGGGATCGCCTTAAGGCGCGCGAACATGAATTGACGCTTCACATCGTACTCGCCACGCAGGTCTTCAATGAAGGACTGATCGCCTTCAAGCGCAGCCAGCGCACCGTACTGCGAGAAGCTGCTCGCGTTGGAAATCGTGTGATTCTGGATCTTGTCGATCGCATCGGCCAATGGCTTCGGCGCGGCGGTGTAACCCAAGCGCCAGCCGGTCATGGAATAGGCCTTGGAAAATCCGTTGACCGTGATGGTGAGGTTGTAGAGCTCCTCGCTCAGAGACGCGATCGAGACATGCTTGCTCTCGCCGTACACGAGCTTTTCGTAAATTTCGTCGGACAAAATGACGATATCCTCGCCAAGCGCGATTTCACCAAGCGCGCGAAGCTCATCGGCGGTGTACACCGCACCAGTCGGATTGCCAGGCGAGTTGATGATCACCATCTTGGTCGCCGGAGTCATCGCATCTTCAAACTGCTCGGGAGTCATCTTCCAACCCGTTGACTCCTTGGTCTCGACCAAGACCGGCACACCACCGGCAAGGCGAACCATTTCAGGATAGGAAACCCAGTACGGCGTCGGAATGATGACCTCATCACCCTCTTCGACCACCGCAAGGATGGCATTGAAGCAGGCCATTTTCGCGCCAGCGGTCACGCAGATTTGGTTGGCGGCGTAGTTGAGGTTGTTGTCCTTGAGAAACTTGGCAGAAAGCGCCTCGCGAAGCTCCGGAATTCCGCCAGCAGGCGTGTACTTGGTGCGACCTTCGTTTAGCGCCTTGATCGCGGCCTCTTTGATGAAGTTGGGAGTATCAACTTCCGGCTCGCCACCAGCGAGGGCATAAACTTCTTCGCCTTTGGCGATCATGGCCTTGGCTTGCGCGGTGACGGCCAGAGTGAGTGAGGGAGAGACCTTTGCGATGCGGGATGAGATGCTGTCCATAGGGAGTCGAGAATGGGTATGTGGGCACCGGTCCGGGTGGAACGACGCTCTGTGCACCCTCCGTTCCGGACAAGCGGGCGCTTTTGTGGGGCTTCGCCCAAACGCTGGCAAGCGAAATGCGGAAAATCCCGCCATCATGTGAGTCGCCTCACCGCTAATCGGTCCCAATACGCCCGATCCCTGCGATCCCGAAACATTTTCCGAAATTCCGTCAAACGACGCTTACCGGCCACCAAATCTCCCGCCACGAGCACCTCGTTCATCGCCTCCTCCGAGCGCACCGAACGCACCTCGCCAAATTCCGCACGCAAAACCCGCCGCGTCGCGACCTGCATCGCCCGATGACCCGCCCCCGTCACCAGATTCACCGCCAATACTCCACCCGGTGCCATCGCCCGCCGCAAATGCCCCATCAATTTTCCATCCCAAGCCTGCGGCCGAAACACATCGGTCTTTCCCGCAAGGTAAATGTCATCGATCACCACATCAAATTTCCGCCGATTTTTTGCCAACCACGCGTAAGCATCGGCATGAATCACCTCGATGCCCAAGGTGTCCAACTCCATGTGCTTGCGCGCCAAATCGACAATCTCTGCATCGATGTCCACCGCGACCAACTCGCAATCCGGCAACAAATGCCGCAACACACGAAACGCCGTGCCGCCAGCCAAACCGAGCATCAACACCGATCGCGGTTGAGCTGACGCCCCCAGCAATGCCGACGCCGCAATCATGTCCCAAGCCAAACCCGTCAGAAAGCGATCGTGATGATGAAACGCATGCACCGCTCCCGCGACCCGAAACTCGGTCGCCTTATCGGACTTCCAAACCTCCAAAGTTTGATAGCGCGTCTGAACAATCTCCTTGCGTCGCATCATCAGGCATCATCCTGAGTCCTCAGATCGAAGATAAAAGCGGGAAATCACCGCGCATTTCATGCATCGCCATCGAGCGCGTGAATCCCGATCTGATACTTGCCACAAAGCTCGGCGACTTTTTCCTTTTCCAAAAGTAGCGTGCGTCTGGCTTCAATCGTGATGCCCCGCACCCCCGCTGCCGCGCAGGTTTCCAGCGTTTGCGGTCCGACGACCGGCACATCGAAACGAAAATCCTGATTCGGCTTTGAGACCTTCACGAGCATCACATCCTTGCCGCGCCCGAGCTCACCGCCGCGACGAATGCACGCATTGGTGCCTTCAAATGCCTCGACCGCAAGCACCGTGCCGTGACGCACGACCACACTCTGGCCGATGTCATGCGCGCTTGTTTCCTTGGCGATTCGAAATCCGAACGCCGCATCCGACAATTGCCGTTTGCCAAAGGTGGGACCGCAGACATGACCCGCCGCGGGAAGATGCTCATCGAGGAAAGTGGTAGCAGGCAGCACCTCGATGCCCTCCTTGCCAAGCTCATCGGCGATCGCGCCAAACAGCGTCTCGGCATTTCGCTCCTTCACGCGGGCAAGGATCAGCAAAACGCGCAAGTCCGGTCGCAAATCAAAAAGGTTTTTCGGCGAGATCTGACCCATCATCACCGCCTCGGTCACCCCCTCGCTCCGAAAAAAGCGAATCATCTTGCCAAGCTGCGCGACGCGAAACCACTCAACGGCATCTACCTTCTCAGCCAATTGCGGATCAGTCTCATTGTGAAACGCCGCGACCACCAGCTTCACTCCGGGACACTGACGCCGTGCCGCATCAACAAAGGTCGCGGGATAAACTCCGCTGCCTGCGATGATTCCGATGATGCGCGGTTGGGACATGCCAAATGTTGCGTGAAACCCGGCGCCCGCGCAAAATTGGAAAGTAGCGGCTGTGGGACTCGAACCCACACTCGTTGGAACTCGATTTTGAGTCGAGCGCGTCTACCAATTCCGCCAAGCCGCCTTGGTGAAAACAAGTTTGCGAGGCATCGCCTGCCAAATCAAGCGGATTTCAGCCACCCCCCATCATTTCTGACCACTCGTCGACCGACCGCATCAATTTACGCTGATTCTCAAGCCACGGATCATAGATGTTGAATTCGATCCGTTCGATCGCATCAATGGCAAATGATGCCTGACCGAAGTTCTGGCTAGAGCCGATCAAACGACCCTGCTCGAACGCTTCAAGGCGCATCACCAATCGCGAGCCGCCCTTGATGAAAATGCGGATGTCACCGCTGCGACGAATCGCCCGCTCAGAATTGGCCGACTTGAGGTCCAGCGTGCGCAATCGTTCAATCGGAAGCTTCACTTCGCCGAGCGAAGACATGAGCGTCACGACACCCCCATCGACCGCCGTGAGTTGACCCGAGACCACATCGCCATTGGCCAATTGAATGCCAT
>JBMTCI010000103.1:0-4616 GCA_049430745.1 Luteolibacter sp.
AAAAACTCCGATGATGTCGCGATTGCGTCATTCTCGATCGATGCCGCCTGGCGCATCGACGGACCCTCAAAAATTCTCGGCGGCACCACCGCGCTCACGACTCAGAGCACCCTTCACCTTGACCTCGGCCGCGCCAGCATCTCACTCCAACCATCGGACAGTCTCATCATCGAAGGTCCCGCCAGCGTCCGATTTCCATCCGCAGAATCGATCGAGATCCTCAAAGGCAAATGCCTCGTTCAACAATCGGGTCGCAGAAACAAGCTAACCCTCTCGAGCCCACAGTTTGCCAAAATCAGTTCGGGCAAATGCTTTGGCGTCTTTGTCGATCCGGAACAAAAATCCGACGAAGTCCATGTCATCGATGGCAACCTCGAGGTCCTACCCCGACAGGAAAAAAGTGCCACCCAACTCGTCAAAGGCGATGCGGCCCGATCGATCGGTGGTGCCGCCACCAAATGCATCAACCAACAAAACCGAAACTTCGCCCAGCGGCTTGATCGATTCGATTCCCAACCCTTGATGCCGTTTCGCAAATCCGATTGGCGCGCATCGTATGGCAAGCCCAACATCTCCGAGGCACGCATCGAGGGCGCAAACTTTGCTCTCATTCGCAAATTCCCATCGCCACTTCCGCTCGATGACCAGTCCGTGATGCTCATCACGCTGCAGTGTGCCGAGCCCAGCACCGGCAAGTTCCACAGCGATGGCTGGGCAGGCATCAGCCTCTTTAGCCAAGGAACCGAAATGTTCTTCCTCGGCGACCCCTATGGCCCCGGCCCGTCGTGGGGTTTCGATGTCAAAGACGCGCAACCCTCATAGCCCCGATCCATTTCCAAGACAGGCTCCGCCACCATGACCATTCGCTACGATTCCGCCAGCGGAGCCATCAGCCTCCATGAGGGCGGACTCCCCCTCAAGCCAGCGATCTACAGCGGCCAAATTTCCCGTGGCATACGCTTCGACGAGTTGCGCCTCGGTGCGTCCGCTGGCGCCGCGCTTGCCGTGACTTCACTGCATATTCGCAGCAGCGTAAAATAGCGGCGCACGATCGGTTCAGCGTCCGCTCCCGAATCGCCGTTCCAATTCACGCATGCCAAATTCGATCATCGTCGGCCTTCCGTCGGCGGCGCAATAGGGCAATTCGCAGCGAAACAGTTCGTCGAGCAAGCTCCTTGCCTCATCGAGCGATGGCGACACCAGAAGCGAAGCTCTTCGCGCCAGCAACTTTGCCAAGCGCTCAAAAGCAAATTTCCCGCCTTGCACTGGCCCATGCAAAAGCTCGTCGAGCAACTCGCGGACAAAGCTCATCGAGTCTTTCACTCCCAAGCCCTCGGGCAAGGATCGCACCTGCACGGTGTTGCCACCAAACTCTTCGATCTCAATCCCTGCCGAAGCTAGACTGACCCGCTCACGCATAATGAGATCCATGTCGCGCGGATCCAAATCCAGCAGAACAGGAACCAGCAGTGACTGCACCGGCGCACCCGCTTCTCGATGCTGAAGCATGCCCTCATACAGAATTCTCTCGCGCGCGGCTTTGGGATCAAACAACACCAAACCGTCATCACTTTCCATCAAGACAAAGCGTCGCTGCAGCAGCCCAAGCAAACGAAACCTACCCGCTGCCAGAACATGCGCTGATGATGCGGCGTCGGGCATGACATCATCCGATTCCTCCGCTCGCGTCGCTGCGAGCAAATCATCGATCATCGTTTGCTCCTCGCGAGTCAATATGTCCAAAGGCGCTGGAGGCATGAACGGAACTTCGCGCGTCGCGGTCGATAACGCTTGGAAAACCGGCGGTGAAAATTTTGGGGGCGCCATGGCGGGCGCCACAGCCGATTGCGCTTCACGCAAACCCTCGCGCACGCTTTCAGCGATCGCCTCGCGGACCTCGACGGGACGATGAAATCGCACCTCGCGTTTGGCGGGATGCACGTTCACATCGACCATCGACGGTTCGAGCTCAATCCACAGCCACGCAGCCGGATGCATGCCCTCGGACACTGCTCCACGAAACCCCTCGGTGAGGCCGCGCGAAATCACCACATCCTCAACCGGTCGCCCGTTGAGAAAAACGCATTGATGTCGCCGACCCTTGCGCGCATGCGCCGCAGGCAACACAAAACCTTCGACCGATAGACCATTGCCCGAGACGCGCGGCAGAGGAATCAACTCCTCAGCCAACTGCGTTCCCACCAACTGCCGCACCCGCTCAACCGCTCGCGCGGCTGGCGGCAAATCAAACACCTCACGATCGTCACGCCGCAAACGAAAGCGCACGTTCGGTGCCGCCAAAGCATGCAAGCGCAGTTGATGCTCGATGTGCGCCGACTCGGTACTCTCGGCCCGCAAAAATTTTCGCCGCGCGGGCATGTTGAAAAACAAGGAACGAGCCTCGATCACCGTTCCTGGCGCGCATCCCGCATCCCGCACATCGCGCAGCTTGCCACCCTCGACCACAAGCTCGGTACCCGCCACCGCATCCTTTTCGCGCGTGACCATTCGAAATCTCGAGACACTCGCAATGCTCGGCACCGCCTCACCACGAAATCCCAAAGTGCGGATCTCCGCCAAATCCGCCGCCGTTCTCAGCTTGCTGGTCGCATGACGCTCCAACGAAAGCATCGCATCCTCACGCGACATGCCACAGCCATCATCGGTCACGCGAATCAGCGCCACCCCACCCTGATCGATGTCCACGCGGATCTCTCCCGCCCCAGCATCGATGCTGTTCTCAACAAGCTCCTTGACTACCGAAGCTGGACGCTCGACGACCTCACCCGCCGCCACTTGGCTGGCGAGGATGTCGGGAAGCACGCGAATCCTTTGCACCCGCCAAGAGTAGAAACTGCCAGCCCCGCGCAAAGATCAAATCCCCGATCGCGTCAATTTCCCGCACATTTTGTTCTCCACGCGTGCCGCGATTTGCCCTTAGCTCCCGCGCAGCAAGCACATGGCAGGTTTTTTCAAATCCCTTTTCAACAAGATCGCCAACCGCGCGGAAATCGATTGGGACGAACTCGAAGCCGATCTCATCAGTGCCGACCTCGGCATTCACACGAGCACAAAGATCATCGACGAACTCCGCGAGCTCGGGCGCAAAATTTCGGCCGACGATGTGGTCGAAACCACCCGCAAGCATCTGGCTAAGATGCTGCCGGATGATTCCCCCGCGCCAGCGCCGAGGCCCGATGGCAAACCTTTCGTGATTCTTGTCGTCGGCGTGAACGGCACCGGCAAGACCACCTCATCGGCCAAGCTCGCACGCTGGCTGCAATCGCGCGGACACTCAGTGCTGCTCGCCGCGGCCGACACCTTCCGCGCCGCCGCGGTCGAGCAACTCCAACGCTGGGGCGATCGGCTCAACATCCCCGTAGTGGCTGGCAATCCGAATGCCGATCCCTCGTCGGTCTGCTTCAACGCGCATCAAAAAGCCATCGCCAACGGCACGCAATTTCTCATCTGCGACACGGCCGGACGCATCCACACCCGCCACAACCTGATGGAGGAACTGGGAAAAATTCGCCGCACCATTGCCAAGCAAGACGAAAGCGCCCCACACCTCACGCTGCTCGTCGTCGATGCCACCACCGGCGGCAACGCCCTACAGCAGGCAAAAGAATTCCACAAAGCCTGCCCGCTCGACGGACTCATCGTAACCAAACTCGACGGCTCGGGCAAAGGCGGCATCGCCGTAACGATCCACAGCCAACTTGGCATTCCGCCGCGCTTCATCGGCACTGGCGAGGAACCCGAGGCCTTCGCAATTTTCGAAAAATCCTCCTTCGTGCAAGAGGTGCTATAGAAGCACCATTTTCTATCAGAAATGATCTAATAGCGTTTTGCGCGACAGCGGAATTTCTCCAAAAAATGCTGTTTTTGAGGCATTTCGGCGTTTTTCAAGCCCCTCAATTCCGTACTTGCCAGATATTTAGGATCTGTTAGTTTTCGCAACATCATCCGGGGAAATCCCGGCTGTAATAACAACAACCGAACAACCAAATATGAAACTCGTTAAAATCGCTATCGTTGCCGCTGTCGCATCGCTGTTTGCCGCTTCCTGCTGCCCATCCGCAGCACCGGCTCCTGCCCCAGCTACTTCTTCGAAGTAATTCGAAATGCTTGATCCCACCCGGTCGCTCTTCGGAGCGGCCGGGTTTTTTTGTGGCTCATGGGATCGATCAGGCCTTCACGAAGACGATCGACCCATGCTCGACCTCAGCGCGGATGACATCGCCATCGGAAAATTTTCCGTCCAGCACATCGAGGCTCAGCGGATCGAGCAGCAAATGCTGGATCGCACGCTTGAGCGGACGCGCACCATAGATCGGATCGTAACCCTGATTGCCGATAAATTCCTTCGCACCCTCGCTCAGCGCCAACGCCAATCCTTGCTTGGCCAAACGCTTGCGCACGCGATCGAGTTGAAGATCAACAATCGTCGCAATCTCATCACGCGCGAGTCGGTCGAAGATGATGATCTCATCAATGCGATTGAGAAATTCCGGCCGGAAATGACCACGCAGCGCCTCATTGACCTTTGCCTCACGCTGCTCGGCATTCTCCTCATGCAAGATGTATTGTGAGCCGATGTTGGAGGTGAGGATGAT